>DASVVI010000622.1:0-7515 GCA_036386635.1 Longimicrobium sp. | reverse complement strand
ACAAAAGGTGGTCAGACTCCCGTCTCCTTCCCCGTATCCCCTTTGTCATCCTGAGTGAGCCCGCCCGACGGATCTCTGCGCGGGAACACCATACTCGCGCGGGCGAGCGAAGGATCTAGCCGGCGCCGGGCCGGGGTCGGTGGGTCACCGCAGGGCCCCGTGGAACGCGCAGTAGATCCTTCGTTCCGCGCCAGAATGCCGCGCCGGGGAGAGTTCGGAGCGGCGCGTCACTCAGGATGACAGGAAAGCTCCCGCGTCTCCGCGTCTCCGCGTGAGCCATGCAGTTGCGGTCTCTCACATCGCCGCCAGCTCCGCGGGATCGACCGCGGGGAGGAGGATGACGAACTCGCTGCCGCCGCCGGGCCGCGGCGCGTACCGCAGCTCCCCACCCTGCAGCTCGACCGCACGCTGCGCGATGGAGAGCCCCAGCCCCGTGCCCCCCGCGTCCGCCGTACCGCGCGCCCGGTAGAACGGCTCGAAGATGCGCGCGCCATCCTCCGGCGCGATCCCGGCGCCACGGTCCGCGACGCTGAACGCCACGCGATCACCTTCGCGCGCGGCCACCACCCGCACCGGCGCGTCGGGAGGCGAGTACTTGAGCGCGTTGTCGATGAGGTTCACGAGCGCGCGGAGCGTGTGATCAAAGTCGAAGCGCCCCACCAGGAGGTCGTGCGCGGGGTCCAGCGACGCGTCGATGGGGCGGTCCGGATAGGTGCCCGACACCTGCTGCAGCGCCGCGCCGATCACGTCCTCCGCCGCCACCAGCTCCGCGCGCAGCACCGGCGCGCCCCCGTTCAGCCGCGAGAAGTCGAGCAGGTCGGACACGAAGCGGTTCAGCCGGTCCGCCTCCTCCACCACCACCAGCGCCCGCTCGTCCCCTTCGTCCGCGATGGCCTGGGAGAGCGCCTTGATGGTGGTGAGCGGCGTACGCAGGTCGTGAGAGACGGAGGCCAGCAGCGCATCCTTGAGGCGGTCGGCCTCGCGTAGCGCATCCGCGTGCTCCTGGGCCGCGGCGAGCCGCACCCGGTCGATGGCGAGCGCGGCGTAATAGGCGAGCGCCTCCGTGAAGCGCGTCTGCGCCGCATCCAGGTGGATCGCGCGCCCGCTCTCCAGCCGCAGCACGCCCACGGAGCGCTCCCGCACCCGCAGCGGAATCAGCAGCGAACGCGCATCTCCCGACACCATGAGCTGCGTCTCCGTCATCGAGCCGTCCGCGCCCCACCCTGCGGTGTCGCCCGGCGCACCGTCATCCCACGAAACCGGCCGCGTCTCCGTTCCGCCCTCGGTGGCGCGCGCCACCCGCTGCACGCGCCGGCCCTCCCCATCGCCCAGAAAGATCTCGCACACCGCCACGCCCAGCCCGGAGCGCACGACCCGCGCGATGGCGCCCACCGCGTCCTCGGCGCGCCCCGCGTTCAGCGCCTCCGCGCCCAGCGTGGCGAGGCGGTCGATCTCGAGCGCCCGCTCCCCCGCGGCGGCGGCCTCGGACTGGGCGCGGTCGAGCAGCATGGTGGCCACCGCGCTCGCCACCACGAACGCGAGCAGCACCAGCCAGTCCGATCGGGAGCGGATGGCGAGCGTGTAGCGGGGCTCCAGGAAGAAGAAGTTGAAGGCGAAGAAGCAGAGCAGCGCCAGCACCAGCCCCAGCCGCCGTCCCCCGCGCGCGCTGGCGCCCAGCACCACCAGCAGGTACGTGAGCGCTACGGGCGCCTCGCCGAAGCTGCCCGGGTACTGGAGCAGCGCCAGCGTCGCCCCGACCGCCGCCGCGATCCACACCGCGCCCTCGCGGCGGCTCTGCGTGCGCACGTCAGGCTCCGTCGAAGCGGTAGCCGACCCCCGGCTCGGTCACGATCAACCGCGGCCGCAGCGGATCTCCCTCGATCTTGCGGCGCAGGTTGGCCACGTGGACGCGCAGGTACTGCTGCGGGTCGCCATCCGAGCGGTTCCAGACGGCGCGGAAGAGCTGGTCGTGCGTCAGCGTGCGCCCCCGGTGCCGCACGAAGGCGCGCAGCAGGTCCCACTCGGTGGGCGTCAGGTGCACCGTGGCGCCGTCGCGCGTGACCACCCTGCGCGCCGCGTCCACGCACAGCCCGCCGAAGCTCAGCGCCGCCTCAGTGCTTTCCGGCTGGATGCTCGCGCGGCGGAGTTGCGCCCGCACGCGCGCCACCAGCTCCGGCGTGCTGAACGGCTTGGTGATGTAGTCGTCCGCGCCAGCGTCCAACAGCGTGACCTTTTCCTGGTCTGAATGGCGCGCGGAGAGCACCACGATGGGCGCTGTCGACCACTTCCGGATCTCGCGGCACACCTGGACTCCCGCCGCGTCCGGCAGCCCCAGGTCGAGCACCACCAGGTCGGGTCGCTCCGCGGCGGCCATGTCCACGCCGCTGCGCGCGTCCCAGGCCTCCACTACGTCGCCCACCAGCGGATCGAGGGCGTTCTTCACCGCCCTCCTGATCTGCGGCTCGTCGTCGACGATGAGGATGCGCGGTCGGGACACGATGGCTGGTTCGTGAAAAGGTGGATGCAGTGCCACGGCGCATCATAGTACCCGCGCCGCCCCGGCGGCGCACCCTCTGGCGCCCCGCGGCAGGCTCACGAGAATCTTGGAGCGCGCGCAGGAACGGCCTATACTGCGGCACCATCGTTTCCCCTCACCGGGAGGTGCCATGAAGGCGATCCACTCAGCGCTCGTCGCGGCGGCGCTCCTCACGACAACCTCGCTCTGGGCGCAGCAGCGCCCGTCAGCCACCGGCCCCGTTATCCGCACCGCACTGGACTCGGTGCGGCTGAGAAGCGTCCCGGTCCGCTTCACCGCGGAAGGCGCGGCACGGACCACGGTCTACGACGTCCCGCTGGACCCGGGCCCGGGAACGCAGCTGGCGCAGCAGGGCGCCGCCTGCGCGGGCGTCGGCCCCGGCGGCGGATGCGTCGTGGCGCAGGGCTCGGCCGAGAGCGCGCCGGGGGTTTCGATCCGGATGACCGACGGCACCATGCGCGGGAACCCCGCCGCGCGGACGACCGGGGTCGCGCCTGGCGGGCCGGTCACCATCACCGCCACGTACCGCGTGGGCGCCACGATGCTGGTCCCCCACGACCGCCCTCACCGGCTGAGCGTGTCGCTGGACGGCAGCGAGGTGATGGGCTTCTCGTGCAACGGCCGCGCGATGCGCCTGCAGGCGCCCGGCGGCGGCGGCTTTCGCTGGGAAGTCTACCACGGCACCACGCGCGTGGACGGCGGCACCTCGACCGGAGCGCCGGTGGACGTGGCCAACCCGCCGCACTTGGCGGGCCCCGGGGGCGGCCCGCTTCAGCTCACCGTGCAGCAGGGCGACCCCGCCCGCCTCGCCGGCGCGGACGACGCGTGGTGCAAGAAGTACGGGTGCGTGCAGCTGGCGGTGGCGCACGGCCAGCACCGCATCGTCGTGATGCCAGTCCTCACGCGCGACCGCCCCTACGCCCTGCGCAGCGTGGGCCTGACCGTGGCCGGCGTCCCCGCCTTCGCCCTCACGGACGTGGAGGTCGCCCGCGACCCGGTTGGCCCCGTAAAGTGGATGTCGCCCGAAGCGCGTACTCCCTAATCTCGCCGCTTCGCCACGTCTTCCAGGAATCGCGTGATGCGCTCGCGCACGGGCGGGCGCAGGATGCGCGGCGACTGGCGGATCCAACGCTGAAGCGTGGGGATGGAGACGCCGGCGAGACCCGCCGCCCGGTCCTCGGGCATGCGCGCGGTCACGGATAGGAACTCCGCCACGAGTTGAGGAGCTTCTGCGGGGGTGCGAACGATGTTGATGGACGACATTCTCTCGGCTCTGGAGCAGGCGTACGCCGCGCTGAACGTTCGCGGGGTCTACCCAAGGACACTCCAGCGCGCCGAGACCCTATTGCCCTCATCCTCATCAACCACAAAGAGGCACAGAGGCAGGACGACACACAGGGGTTCTCTGCGCCTTGCAGTTCCCCTCCGTGTCCTCTGTGTGAGGCTGTTTTCTTTCTCTGCGTCTCCGCGCCTCCGCGTGAGGCCCTACGATCTCCGCCAGCCTCAGAAGCGTGCCTGCAGACCGAGCATCGACGACCGTCCTGGCCGGATGGTCGCGTTGTCCGGCTCGCCGAGCTGGCCACCCAGGAGGTTGTCGGCCGCGGCGGTGATCCACAGGCGCGGGCCCACCTGGCGCGTGGCGGTGATGCGCAGGTCCGTGCTCCCGTCGTACTCGCGCCAGTACTGCCGAAGCGCGGAACCCAGCATCTCGCGCGGGATGCGCGTCTGTTCGCTGAAGTCGCGGGCCAGCGCCAGGCGGTCGTAGTTGATCCAGTCCCACGCACGCGCCGCGGTGAGCCCCGCCGTCCACCGCCCGCGCTCCCATTCGGCGGCGAGCGTGGCGGTGCGCGCGGGAACGGCCAGGACGCGGTCGCCGGGGCGCAGGTCGCCCAGGTAGCCCGCGGCGATGCGGCGCACCCGGCTGTCCACCAGCGCCATCGTGCCGGAGAGGGTGAGCGGGCCGCGCGTGAGGGCGCCCTGCATCTCCCAGCCGGCGTTGTCGATGGCGCCCACGTTCTGCAGCGCGAAGCGCACCCGGCGCTCCGGCGGAGCGGGACCGCCGCGCGCGATCGTGTCGACCCCCACCGCCACGTCCTGGATCAGCCCGCTCGCCAGCTGGTCGAAGCGGGTCACCTGAAGGGAGAACGCGCGCCCCGCGTACAGCTCCGCTCCCAGCTCGATCCCAGACTGCGTCTCCGGCTCGAGCACGTTGACGATGCCGCCGCGTCCATCGTGGCGGATGTGGGCGCGGACGGGGTTCCGCGCCGGCCGGATGCCGCGCCCGTACGCCGCCCGCAGCTTCACCTCGGCCCCCGCGACGCCGTGCACCCAGGCCGCCCCCAGCATCGGGAGCACGGCGACGGTGTTGCCGGTGAAGGCGTCGTTGCGCTCCACCCGCACCCCCGCGCTCCCGAACAGCGTGTTGCGCCAGGCGCCGCTGGACTGCGCCAGGATGCCCGTGCTGTGGCGCCACGATTCCGTGATCTCGTTTCGCAGCCGCGTGTCGAGACGTCCGCCGGAATCGGGCGCTACCTCGGCTTCGGTGCGCTGGCGCAGCGCCGAGTGCTCCGCCGCGATGGTCAGCGTCCCCTGCGCGTCGTCGCCATGGCCGAGGCGCAGAGTGCTGCTGGCGCGCAGGCTGCCGCGGTGCCCGCTCCCCGCCGACACGCGGAGCGCCGGGTCCGTGGTGAGCGGAAAGGGATTCACCGCGTCCTCCACGTGGTCCAGCCAGTAGCCGTCCACCCCGGCGAGAAAGGTGTGCGTCCACGGCCCGTCCGGCGTCAGCACCGCCGTGGTGCCGAGGGTGTAGCGCTGGAGCGACTGCCCGGTAGAGGAGAGCCCGGCGCTGTCCGGCGAGGTGACGATCGCGCTCACCAGCGGGTTTTCGCCGCTCCCCGCTCGCCGGTCCGTGAAGCGCATCGTCGCCGTGGCGATCGCGCTGCGCGCCACCCAGCGCCCGTCCGCCACCGCCGAGACGCGCCTCGAATCGGCCCCGGGAAAGACCTCGCCCGTCCCGCCGACGGTGAGCGCGGCGCCCGCGGAGCGCAGGTTGGAGCCGGTGAGCACGGCGACGCGCTCCTCGTGAGTGGGCGGCGGCGAGGGCGCGTAGTCGCTCGCCGTCACGCCGCCGCGGCTGCGCACCTCCACCCGCGCGCCTTCCCCTTCCGCGCCGGGGTGGCGCGTGACGATGTTGACCACGCCGCTGATGGCGTCCGACCCGTAGAGCGCGGCGCCCTGCGGCCCACGGATCACCTCCACGCGCTCCACCCCCTCCGGGTCGATCTCGGTTACCAGCAGCGGGTTGGCGGCCTCCACGCCATCCACGTACACCTTGGGATAGGTGGCGCCGAACGAGCTCGCCCCGCGCACGCTCCCGTACTGCGCGAGGAGGTTGGAGGGCGACGCGCTCCACGCCCACACGCCGGGCGCGGCGGCGTTGAGCACCTGCGCGATGGTGCGCGCGTCGCGGCGCTCCAGCGAGCGCCCGCTCACCGCGTCCAGCGCGACCGTCACGGAGCGGCGGGATGCGCCGGCGGGACTCCCCGTCACCACGATCCCCTCCAGCACGTTGACGCGCTCCTGCATGGGCGTGAGCGTGTCGGCGCGCGTGGATGGCGCTAGCACCACCTGCCCCGTCACCACCCGCGGCTCGGCGCGGAAGCCGGCCAGCAGCGCCGCCAGCACGTCGCCGAGCGGTGCGCGCGACGCCTGCACGCACACGCGCCGGTCGAGCGGCACCAGGTCGGACGCGTACGAGAGCCGCACCCGCGCCGCCGCCGAGACGCGGTCGAGCGCGTCGCGCAGGGGGACGTCGCTCGCGCGGAGCGTCACCTCGTGGTCCAGCGGCGCCGCCCACGCGCGCCCGGACGAAGCGGCCGCCGCGCACGGGGCCTGCGCGTGCGCGGAGGCCGCCGCACAGGCAAGAAGCCCGGCGGCGGCCATCATCCTCCCGAACCACGCGCTGGGCGTCACGGACCCGCGCGCGTGATGAAGAGCCTGTCCCCCCGCCGCTGCACCGCCCCGCCCGTGGTGGCCGCGAGCACGCGCAGGACGTCGTCCACGCTCTGGGTCCTGTCGAAGCTGGCGTTGATGCGCCGCCGCGCGAGCGCCGCGTCGTCGACGACCACCGTGACGCCGTACCAGCGGCGCAGCTCCGCGGCCGCGGTGGCGAGCGGCACGTCGCGGAAGACGATCTCGCCGCGCGTCCACGCCACGTCGTCGCCCGTGGCGGATCGGCGCTCCACCCGCAGGCTCCGACCCGCCGTGTGCCCGCGGTCGCCGGCGCGGAGCGTGTCCTGCCTGCCGCCCTCGAGTCCGAGCGTCACCACGCCCTGGGTGACGACGACGCGGGTGCCCGCCGCGCTGTCCGCGCGCACCGTGAACGCCGTGCCCAGATCGAGCACGCGTGCGTCGTGGGTGCGCACCACGAAGGGGCGCCGCGCATCGTGCACCACCTCGAAGAAGGCGTCCCCCTGCACCTCCACCTCGCGCGCCGCATCGCCGTAGCCCGCCGCGACGGTCAGCACGCTCGATCCACCCAGCTTCACGCGCGTCCCATCCGACAGGCGCACGTCGCGCAGCGCGCCCGTGGCGGTGGCGAACCGCGCCTCCGGAGCTCGCGTCGTCGTCCGCCAGAACAGCGCGCCGGCCAGCGCGAGCAGGAGCATGGCGGCGGCGGAGAGCGCCGGCATCGTCCAGCGGCGCGCCGGAGCCGGCTTCCGCGCGCGGAACGGGATCGCCGGCGTGTCCGCCGCGGCCACGTCGCGACGCGCCATCACCGACGCGAGCGCCGCCTCCACGTCCACCCCGGCGTGCGCGTCGGCGGCCATGCGGCGGGTGGCTGCATCGAGGGCATCCACGAGCTCCGCGCGCTCGGGGTGCTCGCTGCGCAACGCCTCGCGCTCTTCGGGCGCACTCTCGTCCGCCATCGCGCGGGCGATGGCGTCCCAGTCGGCTTCGCCGGACGAGCTGGAGGATCG
>DASVVI010000621.1:0-9436 GCA_036386635.1 Longimicrobium sp. | reverse complement strand
CCTGCACGGGCTCGCCGCCGCCCGGATCTTCCGCCGGTTGCGTGGGTCCCGGGTCGACTGGGAGCGGCTCGTCGGCCGGATCGTCCACGGGCTCGCCGCCGCTCGTCCTCACCGAGTCCGCCGGAACGCCCGGCGACCGATCCACGTCGCCGCCGCCCTGGTTCATCGCCCACAGCCCCGCCACCAGGCCGAGGAGGAGGATCGGCAGCACCAGCATCCACGCCGGCCGCTTGCGGCGCGGCGGGGGCGGGGCGGGGGTGTCGCGCAGGGGCGGCGGTGGAGCGGCGGGCGGCGGCGCGTGCTGCACCGGCACCGCGGCGGCCACCGGCACGACGACGGGCGTGGGCGCGATCACCGTCCGCTCGTCGTCGTCGTCCATGATCGGCGGCAGGGAGGTGGCGATCAGCGTGCCGCTGTCTTCCTCGTTCTCGGCTGCGTCCAGCGCCGCCGCGAACTCCCCCGCGTCCGTGAAGCGGGCCCCCGGCTCCGGGAGCATGGCGCGCTCGATCACCGCCGCCAGCTCGGGCGAGACCTGCGGGTTCAGCTCGCGGATCGGCTGCAGCGACGACGTGGAGCCCGAATCGCGATCCGCGCCGAACGGCTTCTTCCCGGTGAGGAGCTGGTAGCCCACCACCCCCAGCGCGTATACGTCGGTCGCGGGAGTCAGCGTCAGGTCACCCCGCAGCTGCTCCGGCGACGCGTACGCCGGCGAGAGCGGGGCGGCGCCGCGGGTGCGCGTCATCGACCCGTCGTCGTCGTCCGCCGTCAGCCGCGCGATGCCGAAGTCCAGCACGCACACGCGGAACGGCTGGTCCCCCTGCGCCTCGGCCAGGAAGAGGTTCGCCGGCTTGATGTCACGGTGGATCAATCCCGCGCGGTGCCCGACGGCGATCCCCTCGGCCCCGTCGCGCAGGATGCGCAGCGCCAGCGGCAGGGGAGGACGCCCTTCGCGCGCCAGGTACGCGGCCACGTTCTCGCCGCGCAGCAGCTCCATGACGATGAAGTCGATCCCCGTGTCCGGATCGGTCCCGAAGTCGTAGACCGGCACCACGTTGGGGTGGTGCGGCAGGGCGGCCGCCGCGCGCGCCTCGCGCTCGAAGCGGGCGCGCATGTGCTCGCGGAGCTCGGGCGTGGGCGCGGGGATGGAGAGCACCTTGACCGCGGTGGGGCGCCCCAGCCGCAGGTCGTCGGCGCAGTAGACCACGGCAAACCCGCCGCGGCCGATCACCTCTCGTATCGTGTACCGCTTCACCAGCGTGCGGCCGGTGAGCAGCTCTTCGAACCCTGAAGACATCGTGCGTTCCGCGGGCGGTGGGTGCGCGCTCCGGTGCCCACTGCGGGCAAAGAACCCCACCCCGGCAAGATGCGGTCCGGGCGGTCCGCCGTGCACGAACCGTCGTAGGGGCACGATTCATTGCGCCCGCCCCCGCCCCGTCATGATCCCCGCCCCGCCCCACCGATCCCGTAGGGGCAGACCCACGTGTCTGCCCGTGCCCGCCCATGCGCCGACCTCTGCCGGATCCCGCCCGCGCCCCGCGTTAAAACCAGATGAAGGTGCCGCGACCGCGGTTCCACCACCCCGCACCAGCCGCGGCACCCGCGCCCGTCTACGCCCCGTGCCCGACCGACCCCTGCGCGGGAATGGCGCCGCACGCCACGGGCGCCATCGGGTTCGCCCCCGCGCCGGCGTGGAAGTTCACCACGTGCTGCCCGTTCATCACCGTCCCCATCGACACCTTGACCGTGCTGGTGGAAGTGCCGGTGCCGCCCGCCATCGCCACGCTCTCCAGCGGAGCCACCACCGGCCCGAGCTGGTCGCACGTCCCCGAGTGGATGTGGCCCGGGTGCGTCGCGCTCCCCTGCCCCTGGAGGGTGACGGTCACCATCGTCTCGGCGTCGCCGTGCTCCATGATCTGCGCCTGCCCGGTGACCCCGGAGTTGTTGAGCGCCGTCAGCTGCACGGCAGTGGTGGCCGAGCTCTGCCCCGTCATCGTGCTCTCCGCGGGCGTGGTCGGCGGAGTGGTGGCACTCGGCGCGGGCGTCGGCGACACGGCTGCGGTCGTCGTATCCCCGCCCCCCTCGGCACCGCCTTCACCGCCGCCGCCGCAAGCAGCAACCGCCAGCGCAAGCGCGGGCAACACCCATGTCCGAAACGCGCTCATAGCCTTCTCCTGTCGATGTGGACGCACGGCCTCATTGGCCACGCGCGCCTCCCGCCATGCAAGCCCCGTTCACACACCCGCGGTACACGCCTCCGCATCAGAACCGCGCACCTACCCTCAGCAGCGGCCGGTTGGCGGGATGGTCGAAGGAGTGCACCGTCTTCCCCGCCGCGATCACCTCGCGCACCAGCCGTATGAGGTGCCCGCCGGGCGAAGCATGCGGCACCACCAGCTCCCGCGCCAGCGACGCGACCAGCCGGTTGCGTGCCTCGGCGGTGGCCGCGCTGAGCTCCACCACATCGTCCGCGAACGGCGAGACGAGCAGCAGGCGTCCCCGATCCAGCGGCGTGCGCCAGCGGGTGGGAATCCGCGTAGCCGCCAGCCCGCGCGCCAGGCACACGACCACGGGCTGGGTCCCCTGCAGGAGCACCTCCAGGCACCCCCGCTCCACCGGCGACAGGAACCCGCCCACCACCGCAAACCTCAGATCGCGCGCGGACCGGGCCCACGCAAGCGCGTGCTCCTCCAGCGGCGGCGGAACCCGCCGCGAGCACAGCAGCCCGATCAGCGCCTGGTCGAGCAGCGCCGGATTGCCCAGGAGCCTGAGCGGCACGCCACCGTCAAAGTCTATCACGGCGTGTCGCCCTGCATCCGCGCCACCGCCTGGTCGGCTCGGCGTCTCATGGAGGTTCTTCCCGGATGATCTCGCGGAGCAGCTCGGCCGCCCGGCTCCCCCGAAACCAGCATCCCGACTCGGCGGCCACCGCTCGGCATTCATGGATCACCAATGCGTGCCGGGGCAGAACCAATCAGGTGCCGTGCAGGGTAGCCGCCGCTGTTGCCGCGATCCAGAGCGACGTTTCGCCATCAACTCGACGCGGTGTGCAGGACGTGGCGCCTTCATCCCGGCGCATAAAAGACGGGAGGCACAGAGAAGTTCTCTCTGCGCCTCCGCGCCTCCGCGTGAGCCATGCGGTTCAGGAGCTCACACCACCTTCACCTCCGCCACCAGCGCCTCCGGCGACTTCCTGGCGTCGCCGAAGAGCATGGGGGTGCTGGGGAGGTAGACGAGGTCGTTCTCCACGCCGGGAGTAGCCGGCGGCCATGCTGCGCTCGAAGAGGTGCCTCAGCCAGCAGCACGTTCATGTGCCCCGCATCCGCCCGGCGACGGGATGAATGGCGTAACGGACCGTGGCGCCGCGGGCCATGAGCAGCTCGCCTAGCTCGCGCGCCACGTGCTGCGCCTGCGCCAGCCCATATCCGCGCACGATCACCACCTGCCCTGCGTACCCAGCAGCACCGCCGCGTCGTCCGGCGCGATGGTGCGCACCGAAAACCCCGCGGCGCACCTGGACATACCGGCACGGGCGCTGCAGGTCCATCGCGGGACCACGGGGGCGCACATCTCACCCAGCGCGTGCGAGGCACCAGATGCCGGAGGATCGTAGTCGCCCGGCTGACTTCGTCGTCACCCACACGCCGGTCGCGTACGGCTGGGGCGGAATGATCGTGCAGGACGGCGTGGGTGAGCCGATGCCCAATGAGATGGCGCTGGAGTTCGCGCTGCCGGAGTGGGCGGAGAACGTGCCCGACAGCGGCCTGGTGGTCGACCTCTGCTTCACGGCCCTTCGCTACGGCTCGGTGAGCCTTCGAGTGGTGGCGCTGGAGACGCTCGCGCGGGTGGCGACTCGTCCGGAGCCGCTGCCGCAGCTCGACGCGGTTCGCCGCGAGATCCAGCGCGCCCTTCACGGCGACGATCCGCGTCTGCGATCAGCGGCGCGGGCAACGCTCGCGGCTGTCGTGCGTCACGAGGGGTAGTGGGGTAGAAGAGGGAGGCGGGTGTACGACCTCAGCTCGCAGATGCGAAGGGTCGCGGCGGCGCGCCCGGTCCCTTCTCTGCCCCGCGCCACCGCCGTCTCCCTCACCAGGAGACGAGCGGACAACACACATAGCCCGTCATCCGCCTCGCAGATGACGGGCTATGCACACGGGTTTGTTATCAGGCGGCACCAGCAACGGCCACGGTCGGGCTTGATCGTGGGACACCCCTTACACCGAGAATGCGGGCAAGCGCCTCACCACTCGCCAGGTTCCATCTTCCTGTTCCGTCACCAGAGCCCAGTAGCCGAAGCCCACCGGGTGCGGAGAGTCCTCGTCAACCTGGCGCGAGCGCGGTGAGCGGCGCATGTCCAGGATCGCCACCCGAACCCAGTAAGCCCCCTCGGCCGGAGGCGGGCTACCTTCCGGTCGCTCGGCAATCTCGCCAAGGCCCACGAAAACAGAGTTCGCGGCTTCTACGCAGCCGAAAACTCTCGGAGAAGCTGAGCAGGTGCCGTCGATCAACTTCTTCTCGCGCAGCTGAGCGACCAGCGCTGGCCCGTGTGTCGCCTCGTTTGCTTGCGGCGGCTCCAGAGTAATGGGCGACTCGTCGGGCACGGATGCGCCGCAATGAGGCATGCAGCCCACGCCGGAGCGGGTTTCCGACAGCACGATACGCGCATCAGCGTACTCTGCCCGAACGCCCTGGAGCAGAAGCGCGTAAACGGAAGCGCTATCCACCGGAGGAGGGCCCCCGGCCAGTTGGAGCACCGCAAACAATGTCGTGATCATCGTAGCTCCGTCATCAACTGGCGCAGGCCTTAGCTGTTTCGTTCATCGTCATCCCCATGGGAGTCATCTGGTTGTGCTGGTAGTATCCAGACCCGCTCCCGTCCAGGTTGGGCATCCCATGCAGTGCCTCGTGCGCAATGGTCTTCGGCCCGATGGATCCGGACCAGAGCCACATGGTGGGACCGGGATCCGGACCGCCATACTCGAAGTAGGAGTGCCCGTTCAGAGTGGCTTCCTTACCGGCCTCGTTTACCACATACAGCCGGGTTGTCCAAACGCGGAGACCGCGGCTGATCATCCGTTGAGCATTTGCTCGGATCTGACCGCAGAACCCGTCGCTGCGAATCAAGTCGATCGCCTGCTGCGCCTTCGCGAGCTCGGCCGCGGTTGCGGGGTGGTCATCACAGCCGGACATCCCCTTGCAATCGAGCTGTTCGTCGTCAGCCACCGGGCCAACGTCTTCAGCATCAAAGGGCCAGGACGTGCCACTTGCACCACCGTCGTACTCGCCCGTTGGGCAATCTTCAATCGTAGCGTCATGGGTGGCCTGGACCCCGGCCTGCCCGCCTCCCAGCCCGCCCGTGATCATGTTCTGGCAACCCCAGCCTGGCGGCAGGTCACCGCCGCCACCGTAGGGTCTTGCAACCCAGCCGCTCCCACCATAGCTGGTCCGGTATCCATAGGCGATGATACCATCGATGAAGCACGGGTTGTCGGCGCTGCCGCATCCCTGAATCGTGACCGTCTCCGAACGTCGCGCATATTGTTCCGCGCCGCCATCGTTTCGTACGTCGAAGTATCGGTCCATCCTTCGTAAGGCCGCTTCCGTATATGGAACGACGCAACCTGCCCTCCACCCCCGCTCCGCGTCACCTCCAAGCTGTCGGAACCAGTAACGCACCAGCTGGCCGGTTGGATGCAGCTCACTTCGCGGGATGAACAGAGTGTCTCGAGCGGCGAGCCAGGTGTCGTTCGAACCGGGCGCAAGTCGAGCACGAATGCAGAACACGGGTACCAGGCCGTTGTGCATAGCGGACGCCGATGTGCGGTACCGCGGGGCTTCGAACCCGGGCGACGTTGGGGCGTCCTGACATGCCGCCACCAGCACGGCCGCTGCTAACAGGCGGGTAAATGGCTCGCGTAACCGCCGCCGACTGGTGGGTTGGGTGTTCCTCATAATCACTCCGGAGTTAAACGGGTGAGACGTACTTCGTCAATAAGGCAGGCACCAAGGTGTGAGGAGCACCGCGGAGGTAGAGCAACCGCCGTTCCAAATAGGCCGATTGTGGACGGTAACCGCAAGCTGCTGAAACACATGGAGTTCAGGAAATGTTGATCATGCTTCCGGCTCTTGAGGGCGTGCACTCTTTTGGTTCAGATTGGCGAATTCTAGTGCGGGCAAACACATCGGTGAGATTCGGGCGACGAGATTGTCTGGTGCGCGGTACAGCAGCAGCTCGCCCGTAGCGGCCGAAGCCGACCGTCTTCGGCGACGACCCGTCGCACGCACCCGCCCCTCCTTCCGGTTCTCGTCATCTGCCAACTGCCAAGCGGGTGGACGCCAGCTCCATCGCCAGCGCCAGATCGCGGTAGTCGGGCCCGATGCACCGTTGCGGCTAGCTAGTCGCGGGTAACCCGGCGCAACCTGGGTGGTAGTAAGAGTAGAGGGTCACGCGATGCCGGCCCCCCAGCGTCAGTGCCTGTTGAGGTTGAGCGGTGGCGCATTTTGCCGGTTTTGATGGTGGCGCTTCGTGGCGGGTGGGGTATGTGCCGGCTAGATTGGGACCACTTCGCCTGCACCCTCGCCAGCTTCCCACAAGGACGGCACACCATGAAGCGCCTGTACACCTTCACCACCGCATGCGCGCTCGGAATGGCGCTCTCTGGATGTGTTCAGTCTCCCACTGCCGAAGAGGGCAGCGGCCATCCGGTTGGGAGCGGGAACGCATCGGAAGTGAGATTCAGCCTCGGAGAAGCCTCCGGTGGAGGCACCTACGGTTCCGGGGGTAAGGCTACTACGGAGGAGGCTCCCTCAGAGACCTCAAGCGCGACCACCGTCAGCTCGGGCGCCGAGACTGCAGCTGACACCTCCGGGGTCGTGGAGCGTGGAGGGCACACGTTCGGGTCTGGGAACTAGGCCTGCGGCATATACACGTTCAACTTACAAGGGGTCGGGTGGCCTCGGTGCTCTCCACCTCCGAAGCCGGTTCACCAACCTGCGAACGAGCATGCGTGTGCGGTCGGCGCTCTGCGGCTGTCTTTCGCGAGGCGCCGGCTCACGGGCACCGATTGCCACCTGGAGATTTCGAGCCTCCTCCTCGAGCGCGACGTCTTCTCGGCGCATCGCCGCTTCGGTTGCGGCAGCGGCGTACCGCTCCGCTCGCTCCCATCGGGCGAGGTGGCGGGCTCCCTCCGCGAGGTGGATGTACGCCGCGGAAGCGTACTCATCGTGCAGTCCGATGAGCTGGAGCACCTCGTGCTCTGCGCGGTCGTGCAATTCCACGCGTGTGCTGCCCGCCGCGGCCCACGCGACCGTACTACGCAGCAGCAGCTCCTCGCTCGGCCGCAAGGTCAGGCTCAACAGATCTTCGAGGAGGGAGAGCGCAGTCGAATAAAACTGCTGGCGAATGAGCACGAACGCGAAATCGTGCACGAGGTACGGGAATCGTGGGTGGTGAACCGGGTATAGTTTGACGGCGAGCCCGACGTGCCTTTCGGCATCGGGGTAGGCACCCACCTCCGCCGCGATTGCGAGGAGATCGTGATGAGCCTCCGCCGCCTGACGTAGCCGCCCTGTCCTCGCCGCACGCTTGGCCGCCCTCTCGAACATCGCCCGCGCCTCGTCCCGTCGGCCGACATCCTTCAGCAAAGCACCGTATCCGAGCAGGGCGCGGAGCGTCTCCTCCCTGTCACGCTCGCGCACGGCCAGCCGGAACGCCCGGGCGAACCACGCGGCTGATCGGTCGTTCAGAGCGCTCCGGCGGCACATTCGGCCTGCTGCGTTCGTAAGCTCCGCCTCGCCGCTCACGCGTGCCGCCGCTTCCGCGAAGTGGACGGACGTCTCGATCAGAGACCGCTGCTCCGCCCACTCGTAAACCACCCGGCACGCCTCGGCGAGCTGCTTCCGATCGACGATGTCGGCATTCCGGGTCAGCAAGACGAACGTGCCCAGCGCGGACGCCAGCTCCGGCGCTTCCGCTGCCGCGTAGGCGAACCGCTCGCCTACCTCGCGCGTCGGTGCCTGCGAGAGGCCACCTCGCCGCTCCGGGGGCGTGTCCACCCACGTCCATACCGCGCGCAGGGCGCGCCAGAGCGTGAGCCCCAGCGCGCCGTCGACGTCGTCCAGCACGGGCCAGCCCTCCGGCCGGCCGTGTGCGTCGACCCGCCACGTTGGAGCCGGCGGGATGATGTGCGGTCGTGCCTGGCGCTTCCGCGGCGCCTCCCCGTCTCCGGCCATTCGCGCCCTCGCCATCGTATCCGACTATGCCCGATGGACCACGTTAGTGAGCGGGTCCCGCAGGCGCCATAAAATGGTCCGACTGTCGCGCATTGTCCTCATGCACTTGGCCGCTCCGGATCGACTCAACGCGAGAACTCCGCGTCGGGCGCCGTTCCCCGCGTGCGCGGATCCGAAGGCGAGCCGCCGTGCACCGCCGAAACCGGAACGCTTCGCGCCGCACCGGAGGAGCGGGCTCGGTGGTCGCGGGGAGGAACATCCAGAGCGCGCCCTCCGGGATCGCCATCTCCAGAGCGGTCATGCGCAGCCGCTGCATCTCGGTCTGCACCCCCGGCGGAAGGCGGCGGATCTCCAGCCGGAGCAGCGCGGCGGCTTCACGTGAGCGAGGTCGAGGCACGGCTCAAGCCCCAGTGGGCTTGCGGCGCGCGGATTGACTGGACGAAGGACTGCGCGTGGGTCGGATCATGGGAGGGAGAGGTTTTGGATGAACTCGCCGTTCTTACGACCGAACGGTAGCCCTCCAGAAACCAACGTCATAGTGCCGTATGTTGGCGGAATCGGGTTGTCTAACTCCAGGTGAGCGTGGCCGCAGACCGAACAGTAAACAGGTACAGAACGAACGCGTCCCGGTGCCCTTTCCGGAATCCAGAGGCGCACTCGGTCCGCGTTGCCAGGGTTCACTGGACCAGGTAGCGTTTCGGAGCGGGCTGGAACGTCTACGTCGCTAGAAAGATCTCTTGCGGAGGGACGATGTGCAGGCGCGGCTGAACCTTCAACGCGAAGAGTTGCGGACGCGCTACGGCGTCGGGACGATCGTCACGCGTTTTTGGCTCAGGAGGGACTTGAGATCAACGCCGCGACGAAATCACAGAAGAGGCCTTCTTCGGCTTCCAAGTCTCCGGCAAGATCGATGGCATATTGATGGATCCGCAACGCACCCGCTGTCCCGCGGAACGTGCTCCTGGGTGCATCGCCCGTGTTCAGGTGAACGAGGACTACATCGTCCGCCCCATAGCTCACCCCGTAGCCGATGATCTGGTTCAGATCATCCCGATTCGTTGCCGTCTTGTACTTTAGCTCCAACACGATCTTCGCCGTCGCACTCGGCTGTACTACTATGTCAGGTGTCGCGAGTACAGAGTTGTTGTCAGCGAACAACGACTGGGCTGCTCCTTCAGGCGGCCTAATGTTGCCGTCGAGTACTTTT
>DASVVI010000620.1:0-8485 GCA_036386635.1 Longimicrobium sp. | reverse complement strand
CTACGGCGCGCCCATCTCGCCGGCCGCCCTTTCCCAGAGCGGTGCGGGAACGATCTCCCAGTTGCGGCGGAAGACCTGCTCCGGCGCCAGGGTGCCGCGCCGCTCGATCTCCTCGATCAGCAGTTCGCGGATCCCCTGGCCGCGGTCGTACACCACCGGCGCGCCGATCAGCATCGAGTACCCGCCACTCCCGCTCGCGCGGTAGTTGTTGAGGGCGAGGGTGAAGCTGTCCGCCGCCGCCACGTCGCGCCCGTTCCTGCGCAGCACGGTCACGCGCTGGCCGACGGGCTTCGACAGGTCGAGCGCGTAGTCGACGCCGCTCACCACGTCGAAGTTGTAGCCTGGGACGGCCGGGTTCACCAGCTTTTCGCAGTGGGCGGCGGGGCAGGGGAGGTAGTACTCCGCGCTCTTTTCGATGAACGCCCGCAGCTGCGCGCCCGACACGCGTACGGCCTTGAGCGTGTTGTCGTACAGGTACAGCCCCGCCACGTCGGCCACGGTGATGGGCCCCGCCGGGATGCGCGCGTCCAGCGAGAACGCCGCCGCCGCCGACAGCTCCGCGCCCGACGCGCGCATCTGCACGTCGTTGATCAGGTCCAGGATCGGCGTGTCCTCTACCCGCGAGCGCGCCGCCGACCACTCGACGGACGAGGTCCCGATGCGCCGCGCCACGTAGTCGCGCGTCCTCTGGTGCGCCGTCGCCAGCATCGCCTCGAACTCAGGTGACGTCGCGCCCTTGGCCGGTCGCAGGATGCGGCCGCGCTTGCCCGCAACGCGCCACCCCGCCGCACCCCGCTCCAGCTCCAGCTCGGCGACGGCGAGCGAGGCGCCCCAGTTCTTGGCCTGCATCACCAGCACGCCGCCGATGGTGGTGTCCGCCACCTCGCGGTGCGAGTGGCCCATCAGGATCAGGTCGATGCCGGGGACCTCACGCGCCATCGCCGCCGCCGCATTCTCGGTGGGGACGCCTGTCGCCGCGGTGTCGTAGCTCGACCCCTCGAGCCCGCTGTGCGCCGCCACGATCACCACGTCCGCGCCCTGCCGCCTCATCTCCGCCACCACGGGACGCACGGAGGCCACGATGTCGCGGAAGTCCAGCCGCCCGCGCACGTTGTCGCGGTCCCAGATCGCCACGCCCGGCGGCGTCACGGAGGTGATCCCGATCCGCACCCGCGCGCCGGCCACCATCCTCTCCACGATAGTGAAGGGCCGGTACGCATGCTCCGCCGTCCCCGCGCGAAAGGTGTTCGCGGAGAGCCAGGGGAAGCGCGACTGCCGCGCGACCGTGTCCAGGTGCGCGATCCCGTAGTTGAACTCGTGGTTGCCGATGGCGGACGCATCGTAGCGCAGGAAGTTCATCGCCGCCGCCACCGGGTGCGTCTCGCCGGCGGCGAGGCGCGAGTGGACGAAGTCGACCGGGTTCCCCTGCAGCAGGTCGCCCGATTCCACCAGCACGGTGCGCCCCGGGTTGGCGGCGCGCACGCTGTCGATCTGCGGAACGAGGCGCGCCAGGCCGTTGTCCGTCGCGCGGCCCGTGTAGTAGTCGTAGGGAAGGAGCCAGCCGTGCGTATCGGTGGTCCCCATCACCACCAGCCGCCCCGAGGCCGGCGCCCCGACGTTCTGCGTGGAAGCACAACCGGACGCCATCACGCCCGCGGCGAGCGTCAGCAATGCGCGATTCATCGAAAGCCCCGGCAAGGTAAGTCGGTGGACCCGTTTGGCCCGCGCGTGGTACACGGCAGGAGGCGGGATGCTCCGCGCCTTTGCGCTCGGCGGCGGCGCCGCTACTTTTCGCCGGGGGAGCGCGCTTTGCAGGCGCGAAAACGAGCCCCGCACGACCCGCTCAAGATGATGCGATGACCCGCGCCCTGCTACTGCTCGTACTGCTGATCGCCGCGCGACCGCTCGCGGCGCAGGTGACGCCGCCGGACACCACGCGCCGCCCCGTGGTGGACACCGCGGGCGCCATCCGGGCTGACACGACGCCCACCGGCCGCATCTCGCCGAAGGGTGCCTTCCTGCGCTCGCTCGTCCTTCCCGGCTGGGGACAGTCGGAGATCGGGGCGCCGGAGCGCGGCATCATCTACTTCGGGCTGGAGGCGGGGAGCCTGTGGATGGTGCTCAAGTCACACCGCAAGCTGGGCGAGGCGTACGAGCGCGAAGACATCCTGCGCCGCACCGGCGTCATCCCCGAAGAGCGCACCACCGGCCTCGTGCGCGCCCGCCGCGCCCAGCGCGAGGACTGGATCGCGCTCTCCCTCTTCTGGCTCTTCTTCTCCGGCGCGGACGCCTTCGTGGGCGCGCACCTGCGCGACTTCGACGCCCAGGTGGGCTCCGCGCCCGGCTCGGGCGGCGTGCAGGTGGGAGGGAGCGTCCCCGTCGGCAAGCGCCCGTGAGCCACGCTCCCGTCGGAGTTTTCGACTCGGGGATCGGCGGGCTGAGCGTGGCCCGCGAGATCCGCCGCGCCCTTCCCGCCGAGGAGCTTCTCTACTTCGCGGACACGGCGTACGTCCCCTACGGCGACCGCACAACGGAGTGGGTGCGCAACCGCTCGCTCACCGTGGGGCGCTACCTGCAGGAGCGTGGCGCCAAGGTGCTGGTCGTGGCCTGCAACACCGCCTCCGGCGCGGCCCTCGAAGCCCTTCGCGAGCACCTCGCCGTCCCCGTGATCGGCCTGGAGCCGGCCGTGAAGCCCGCCGTGCGCGATTCCGCCGCGGGCCGCGTCGGCGTGATGGCCACCACCGGCACCCTGCGCTCGGACCGCTACGCCCGCCTGGTGAGCGCCCACGGCACTGGCGCCACCGTCGTCGCGCAGGCGTGCCCCGGCCTCGCGGACACGGTGGAGGAAGGCATTCTGAGCGGCGAGGAGCTGGACCGGCGCCTGGAGCCCTTCGTCGCGCAGCTTCGTGAGGCGGGGGTGGACACGGTGGTGCTGGGGTGCACGCACTACGTCTTCATCCGCGACGCCATCGCGCGCGCCCTCGGCCCCGACGTGCGCCTGATCGACAGCGGCGGCGCCATCGCCCGCCAGACGGAGCGCATCCTCCGCGAGCGCGGGGAGCTGGCCGCGGAGGGCACCGGCTCACTGCGCATCCTCACCACCGGCCCCGCCCCCGACGTCGCCGCCGTCGTCGCGCGCCTCTGGGGCGACGCGCTTCAGGTCGAGCACGTCAACGTTCCTGGCGAGGAGCCGATCAGGGCGTAGGCCCCCACCCCCGCTCGTCACCTCGCGGCCCCTCCCCCAAAACTGCCTGGGGGAGGGGCGTGTCGCGTGCATTTGCGCGCAGAGCATGCGGCGGCGCGGCGGCGGGCACGGGCAGCCACGTGGGGCGGCCCCTACGGAATTTGGTGTGCGGAGGCGGGGACGGGGCGCGGCAGGGGGTGGGCAGACACGCAGGTCTGCCCCTACAGCGTTCGGTGGAGAAGCGTCGCGCATGGGCGCGGATGCCGCGCGTGGACGGAGTGCACCCTTTCCCCCGCTTGCGGGGGAGAGGGCCGGGGAGAGGGGGAGCCCGCGCGCACGACACTACGCGTACGCCTCACACCTCCCACCCCCGCACCTCCGGCGCCCCGCCCGCCACCGGCAGCACCAGGTACGTGTAGCTCCGGATCCAGTCGCCCGAGTTGGCGTAGAAGCGGCCCGGCGCCACCTCTACCACCTCCGGCACGTGGGCGTGGCCCGCGACCACCAGCTCCACGTGTGGCATCAGCGCGAGCTGCTCCTCGGCCCAGCCGCGGATGAAGGCGGCGCGGCCCCTGGCGGCCTGGTCGCCGGAGCCGGCCTTGTGCTCGGTGCTGGAGGCCATGCCGGCGATGCGGCGGCCGGTGTCCGGGTGCAGGCGGCGGAAGGCGGCGATGGAGGCGGGGTGGCGGATGACTTTGCGCAGCGCGCGGTACTTGTAGTCGCCGCGCCCCACGCCGTCGCCGTGCGCCACCAGGGCGCGGCGGCCGCCGAGCTCCATCTCCACCGGCCCGTCCAGCAGCGTGACGCCCACCTCGTCGCGCAGAAAGGAGCCGGCCCACGCGTCGTGGTTGCCGCCCACGAAGGAGACCGGCACGCCGGCCTCCACCACGTCCGCGAGCTTGGCGACGACGCGGAAGTGCTCGCGGAGGATGACGGACTTGTATTCGAACCAGAAGTCGAACAGGTCGCCGTTGATGAGGAGCGAGCCGGCGTGCTCGGCCGCGTGGTCTAGGAAGCGGCGGAAGGCGCGCTCCGTCTCTCGCGGAACGGCGCCCAGGTGGATGTCGGAGACGATGTAGGCGGGCTTGCTCTGCATGGCGGGCCAAGCTACCCGGCGCGCGGGGCGCCCACAAGCCGCGCGGTTTGACACCACGCGCCGCCGCCGGGTAGCTTCCGCCGCATGCCACGCCCACCCTCGAGCCTCCGCCGATGACGGCCGCCGCGCCCTCCTGCTCCGTCGAGTTCCGCGTCCGCTATTCGGAGACGGACCAGATGGGGATCGTCTACCACGCCAACTACCTGCCGTGGTGCGAGATAGGCCGCACGGAGCTGATCCGCCGCCTGTGGAAGTCATACGCGCTGGTGGAGCGCGAAGAAGGCGTTCTCCTCGCCGTCACGGACGTATCGCTGCGCTACCACGCATCCGCTCGGTACGACGAACTGGTGCGGGTGACGACCACGCTGGAGCAGGTCCGCTCGCGCGCCGTCGCCTTCACCTACCTGGTGGAGCGGGTGGATGACCATGGAAGCACCACCCGCCTCGTCACCGCGCGCACGGGTCTGACCGCCATCGATCGCGACGGCAACCTGCGCTCGCTGCCGCCCTCGCTCCTCAAATCTTTTCGCAACCCCGCACCCGTGCAGGAGATGGGATGATCGCGCCACGCCAGACGTCCGCCGTCCTCCTGCTGCTCGCCGCCGCCTGCGCGCCCGCCGCGAGCGTCCCGGGCACGCCCGCGCCTGCGCCCGCAAGCCCGCGCGTGGTGGCGGAGCCCGGCTCGCCCGAAGTCGCCACGCGCCTCCTGCGCCTGGAGGACCGCCGCGAGTACGACGCCGCCGCGCTGGAGTCCGCCGCCGCATCCGCGAGTTCCGCGGATCGCCGCCGTGCCGCGCTCGCCGCCGGACGCATTCGCGACAAACGTGCGGTGCCGCTCCTCGGGCGCCTGCTCGCGGACGCGGACACTTCGGTCGCGGCCACGGCGGCGTTCGCGCTCGGGCAGGTGGCGGACAGCGCGTCGGTCCCGCTCCTCGCTCCTTACGTGACGGCACAGCGGGTTGCCAGCGCGCCGACGGTGGTGGGCGAGGCGGCGCTCGCGCTGGGGAAGATCCGCACGCCCGCGGCACGCGCGGCGGTGGAGAGCTTCCTACTGGCGGCGCCGCGCACCGGCACCGGCGTGCGCGAGGCGGTGAGCCTGGCGCTCCTTTCTGTCTACCGCTTCCCGCGCCCGGCGGACCCCGCGCCCATCCTCCCCTGGCTTGAATCGCAGGACACGGCGGTCCGCTGGCGCGCCGCGTACGCCCTCACGCGCCGCCCCGATCCGCGTGGCACGGCGGCGCTCTTCCCTTACGCCAGCGACCTGCACCCGCTGGTGCGCTCCTTTGCGATCCGCGCCCTTACCGCACCGCTCGCGGACAGCTCCGGGGTTGGTCAGGCGCGCGCGCTTCCGGTCATCCTCGCCGCCACGCGCCACGCGTTCCACGAGGTCAGCGTCAGCGCCGTGCGCGCGCTCGGCACCTACGCGGCACCCGAGTCGATCGCGGAGCTGGAGCGCCTCCTGGGGAGCCCCGATGCGTATCTCGCCATCACCGCCGCCGAGTCGCTGGGCCGCCTCGCCGCGCGCGCGCCCGGTTCCGCGGGAGCGCTCCGCACGGCCGCGCTGAACGCGAGCGCGCCGGAGGCACTGCGCATCGCCGCCATCGCGGCGCTGGCCGAAGTGGCCCCCGCGCAGGCACGAGAGGTCGCCGGCGCGCTCGCTCGGGAGCCGGGGTGGCGCATCCGGGCCGCCGCCGCGCGTGCGTACGCCGAGATCGGCGACCGCGAGGCCGGGGCGTCGCTCGCGCGCGATCCAGAAGGCCGCGTCAGCGCCATCGCGATTGAGGCGGCGGTCGGCGCGGCGGGGGACACGGCACTGGCACCCATCCGCAACCTCCTGATCGAGTCGCTCGGCTCGCGCGACGTGATCCAACGCACCAATGCACTCGGCGGCCTCGGCAAGCTCGCGGATCCGGCCACCCTCCCGGTCCTCCTCGATGCCTACGACCGCGCCCGCGCCGATTCGATGAACGACGCCGCCCTCGCCGCCGTGGACGCGCTGGGGGAACTGGCGAAAAAGGACGCTTCGGCCGCGCGCTCCTTCTTTGCGCGCTTCCAGAGATCTGGCGACTACCTCGTCCGCCAGCACGCCGCCGCCGCGTTCGGTGACACCATGACGGCGCGCGCTTGGGGCCCCGCGCTCCCCGTGGAGGGACGGCAGCAGGCCGAATACGCGCGCCTCGCAGCGGCCTACGTGATCCCCGACGCGCGCCCTCGTGCCCGCATCGTCACGAGCCGCGGTACCATCGAGTTCGAGCTCTTCGGCGCAAACGCGCCCGGGACCGTGGACAACTTCCTGACGCTGGCGCGCGCCGGGTACTTCAACGGGCAGGAGTGGCCGCGCGTCGTGCCCAACTTCGTGATCCAGGGCGGCGATCCGCGCGGGGACACTTCCGGCGGTCCGGGGTATTCCATACGAGACGAGATCAACCGCCACCTGTACGGCACCGGGACGCTGGGGATGGCGCTCTCGGGGCCGGACACGGGGGGGAGCCAGTGGTTCATCACCCACTCGCCGCAGCCGCACCTGGACGGCACCTACACCGTGTTCGGCCGGGTGGTGAGCGGGATGGAAGTGGTGAATCGCATCGTCCCCGGCGACCGCATCCTACGCATCGAGGAAGTGAAGTGAAGATCGACATACCGAGCATCCTGCTGATGGCCCTCGCTCTCGCCGCGTGCGGCCCGGCCACGGCCAGCGCGCCGGCGTCCGCAGGCTCGCCCGCGCCGGTCACGGAAGGCCCGCGCCAGGACCCCGCCGTCATCGCCGCGCAGCTCCAGCGCGCCACGCTGCCGTCATCCCCGCGCCAGGCCAACTTCACCTGGGCGCTGGACGAGTCGGGCGCGCGCTTCAACGGCCGCGGAGTGGCGCGGTTCCGCGCGCCGGACCGCTTCCGAATCGATCTCTTCGGCCCACGCGGCGAGACGTACTTCGCCGCCGCGCTGGTGGACGAGACGCCGCGCATCCCGGCATCCATCGACCAGCAGCGCTTCCGCTTCCCCTCGCCCGCGCTCCTCTGGGCGACGGTCGGCGTCGTGCGCCCGCCGAGCACGGCACGGTTGGTGGACGCAACCAGCAGCGCCGACGCGACGGTGGTGCGCTACGACCTGGGCGCAGAAGGGACGCTGGAGTACCGCGCCCGCTCCGGAGTGCTGCAGAGCGTGCGCAGGCTACGCGGCGGTGGCGTGCAGGAATCGATCGATCTGGAGCACGGGCCGGGGAACGGCATCCGCAGTGCGCGTTACCGGGAGTGGAACGCGCTCCGTACACTGAACCTCACGCTGGAATCGACCAACGATGCGGCATCCTTCTCGGAAGACATCTGGAGCCCGCCGGGCACTGCTCGGTAGCATCCTGCTGGCGGTCTCGCACTCCGCGTGCATGTACCAGCTCACCGGAGGCGGGCTGCCGCCCAACATCCGCACCGTCTACGTGGAGCTCTTCGAGAACACCACGCCGGACGAAGCGCTCCGCGGCGACGTGCAGCGCGCCCTGCAGCAGCGCCTTCCGCGCGAGCTGGGCGTGCGCCTCTCCGCGCAGGCCTCGGCCGACGCCATCATCCGCGGCACGCTGCGCGGCTACGACGAGACGACGCTGAACATCGCCGCGCAGGGGCAGACGGGCGGGCGCGTGCAGCCGGTGCAGCGCCGCCTGCAGATCACCTTCGACGCGGAAGTGTTCGACGTGCGGCAGGACACGGTGCTCTGGCGCGGCACCAACATCTCCGCGTTCGGCGACTACAACCCAAGCAACCAGACGATCAACGTCGCGCGGGAAAAGGCCGTCATCGACATCATCCAGAAGGTGGTGCAGGGAGCGCAGTCGCAGTGGTAGCCGGCACGCTCCTGCGCATCGCGTCGCGCGGCAGCCAGCTCGCGCTCTGGCAGGCGCACGCCGTGGAGCGCGCCCTCCTCGCCGCCGATCCGGAGGCCGAGGTGCGCATCGACGTGGTGAAGACGATCGGCGACAAGATCCTCGACGTCCCCCTCGCCAAGATCGGAGACAAGGGGCTCTTCACGAAGGAGCTGGACGAAGCGCTCCTTTCGGGCGCCGCGGACCTGGCCGTTCACTCTCTCAAGGACGTGCCCACGCGCCTTCCGGACGGCCTGGTGATCGCCGCCATCACCGTCCGCGAAGACCCGCGCGACGTGCTGATCCTCGCCCCCGGCCGCACCGGCTCGCTGGCGACGCTGCCGTCCGGCGCGCG
>DASVVI010000619.1:0-13627 GCA_036386635.1 Longimicrobium sp. | reverse complement strand
ATCGGTCGACCACAGGTGAGTAATCGTCTCCAGTTGCTCTGATAAGCGGCCAGAGCGATCCCGCGCGAGATCGGCGAACTGGACATCGCGACGCACAATCTCGTTCCACGCGACAGGGGTTCGACAGTAAAAGGTACACGCGAGAGACGGAATTGGCGCCAATGCTGGACTTTTATACCCGAAATCGTTGGATTTGCCGAAAACTTGTTGTACATGGATTTATAATCCACCTTGACTCCGCAGCAGGATATCATCTATCCTGTTGCACATGTACCTCCGCGAAGTCGTCTCACCGCGCAAGCGCGGCCCTGACACCCGCTACCTCCAGCTCGTCGAAGGCGAGCGGGACGCGCAGGGCCGTGTGCAAACCCGCATCCTTCACTCCTTTGGACGCACGGACCAGCTCGACCTGGAGCAGATCCAGCGCCTGGTAGACCAGCTCGGCCGGTATCTCGATCCCGCTGCGCCGCCGGCTGCCCCGGGCCTGGAAGTGACCCGCACGTGGACCTTCGGGGGCACGCACCTCCTCGATTCGCTCTGGAGGGAGCTGGGGCTGGACCGGTTCTTCACCCACGCGCTCGAAGCGCGCGCGTTCGCGCAGCCGGTGGAGCGGGCGCTCTTCGCCCTCGTCGCGCACCGTGCGCTCGCTCCGGCCTCGAAGCTCGCCTGCTCCCGCTGGGCCGGCGCCAGCGCCTGGATTCCAGGGCTCGAGCGCGGCGGCGCCGAGATCGAGGTGCAGCACCTGTATCGCGCCATGGACTTCCTCCACGCCGGGATGCCCGAGCTGCAGGAGCACCTGTACTTCCAGGTGACGGACCTGCTCAGCGCCGACGTTTCGGTCCTCTTCTACGACACGACCAGCGTCAGCTTCCACCTCGAACAGGCGGACCCCGAGGGAGGGCTCCGGCGCCACGGGTACTCGAAGAAGAAGCGTCCGGACCTGCCGCAGATCGTGGTCGCGCTGGCGATCAACCGCGACGGCATCCCGGTGCGTCACTGGATCTATCCGGGCAACCGCATCGACGTGAGCACGGTGGAAGAGGTCACCAGAGACCTCCTGGGCCTGCGGCCCCGGCACTTCCTGTTCGTGGGGGACCGGGGGATGGTGAGCCAGGCGAACCTCGACTTCCTCGAATCGCGCCGCCTCAAGTACCTTCTCGGCTTTCCGCTGCGGACCGATCCCGCGCTGGAGGCGCACCTGCTCTCGCTGCGCGGCCGCTACCGCCCGGTGCGCGAGGGGCTCGGCGTCAAGGATACGCAGATCGATGACGGAGCCCGCACCCTGCGCTACCTGCTCTGCCGCAGCGAGGCGCGGGCGGAGCGGGACGCCCGCACTCGCACCACGATCCTGGAGCGGCTCGGCGCGGCGCTCGCCGACCGGAGGAAGGGCGCTGCATCCGGAAATACGCGCGCCGGCCGATCGCTGCTCTCCAAGCCCGGCTACGCACGCTATCTGACCAAGGGCGCGGATGGGAAGCTGCGGATCGATCCCGCCCGCATCCGGGCCGCGGCCCGGCACGACGGCAAGTACGTGCTGGTCACCAACGAGCTCGGCCTGCCCGCGGAAGAGCTGGTCCTCGGCTATCGGGATCTCTGGCGAGCGGAGCGGGCCTTCCGCTCAATGAAGAGCGTGCTGGACCTCGAGCCCGTACAGCACCGTACCCCTGAGCGCATCGCCGCCCACGTGCACATCTGCGTCCTCGCATACCTGCTGATCCGGGTCGCGGAGAACCGCGCGCAGGCAGGCTGGGAACAGATCCGCGAACAGCTGGAGAGGATTTCCCTCGCCGAGCTCACCACGGGCCGCGCATCGGTCCTTCAGACGAAGGCGCTGACCAGCGCGGAGCGCGATCTTTTGAATTGTTGCAAGGCTCCGCCGCCTCCCAAAATTCTGCAAGCGACAACAGGATAACGACTTAACCCATCTGTGGCCGCTCCGGGCGCGTTGTACACGCGCTCGGGGCGGCTTTGTTGCATCTCAATGTAGGACAACTGGTTACACATCTGTGTCAGCGACCACTGTCGAACGCCTACTGTGTGAGGCCTTTTCTCACCGCGCTCCAGCATCGACGAGCCGCTCGAGGAGGGCGATCTGCCGCCGCTGCATCTCCACCAGCTCCGCCCAGCCGCGTTCCCGCAGGTCGTCCAGCTTCTCGTGCAGCGCCTGAACCTCGATCTCCGCCTTGAGGTTCACCTCGTAGTCCAGCGAGGCGGCCAGGCGATCCTTTGCGTTGTGGCGGTTCTGCGCCATCAGGATCACCGGCGCCTGCAGCGCCGCCACCGTGGAGAGCACCAGATTCAGCAGGATGTAGGGGTACGGATCGAACGGGCTGCCACGGCGGAGGATCCACGAGTTGAGAAGCACCCATCCCGACAGGCAGGCGATGAAGCCCAGCACGAACGGCCACGAACCGCCGAACGCCGCGATCCGGTCCGACATGCGGTCCCCGATGCTGCCCGTCTCGCTGAACTCCTGGTTCGTGTCCCGCGCGATGGACCTGCGACGGACGACGTGGTCGACCACCCGCCGCTCGATCGCGGACAGGTGCTCCCATTCGCGTTTCAGCAACCCGGGGGCGAGGTCCTGCGCTTGATTCGGCATCGGCAGCCTGGGCGAAGATGGACTCCGCCCCGGGCTCGCGGCGGTAGGGGTGGCGGTTACGCGCGTCTGACCATCGCGCGGCGCACACGATGCCTCTCGGCCTCCGCCCACACCACGTGATCCGCCAGGCGACGCAGCGCGCCGGTGGTGTCGTGGCCCATGCGGTACGTATCCGCACCCGGACCGTTGTTGAAGTCGTCCACGAAGGCGCCCAGCGACGCGATGTACGTGGCGGCCGTCGCGCGTGCCTGCGGGTCCGCGCTGGCCTGCTCCCACGCCAGCTGGACGCGCTGTTCCTCGATGCTGGAGATCTCTGCTTCGTACATGGTACCTCGCTGCGAGACGGCTTGGCGCGTGCCGCGTATGATTAAGTGGTTAAACAACATACGCGTTACTAACCATTTGGTCAATAGAAGATCGGAGCGGCGCGGGGCTCCTCCTCGGCCGGGCCGCCGGCCTCGCGCGTGTGAACGACTGTGGCGCTACTCGGGGCGGGTGCCTCCCACCGCCGGGTCGCCCTTGGACTCGCCGCCGCGCTCGTGCACCACGACGTTGTCCGAGTCGGGGCGCTGCTCGCTGGGCGTGCTCATCACGTGCTGCTTGTCCTCTGGAACGCCGGCCACCTTCTGGCCGTAGCCGCCCGGCGTCTAGCCGTCGGCAGAGAGCACGCCGGTTGGGATCTGCACGGGTGGTTAGACTCGCGTCCGCCTTCACGACCCTTGGACAGGCGCGGCTAGCCTCGTGGCTGGTAACCTGCGCGATCCTGACCCGATGAGGTAGTAAACGTGACACTTGACAATTTGGAAGGGCGATATAACTCGTGTGCGAAGGTGATACTAAGAAATGCCGCCCCTTAAGTACCAGGAGAGTTTATGATCAGCCGACAGGAAAAGCATTATCGCACACGAGCGGTTCAACAGGCCTCATTAGCTTGCGCTACACAGGAGAATGCAAACTGCGTCGCGCGAGCCCGCGGCTCCCACATCGCCATTATCTACGGCGTGATCGCAGTGATGTTCCTAGCGTTCGTTGCGCCCGTAGCAGGACAGGATGCCGTATTGCGTGACACGGCGCTCAGTGGGAGCCTTACAGATAACGATTCCCGACTCCCGGACGGCAACCCCTATGACCAGTTCGTTGTCGCTGGTGCTGTGGGGAACCGCGTGCGAGTCCGGCTCCGCTCTACCGATTTCGATGCCTTCGTGCTGTGGGGGACTTTGCGCGACACGGCGTTCACACCTGTAGACGGAAGCGATGATGGAGCAGGTGAGTCGGACGCTGAACTCAACGTCACGCTACTGCAGGAAGGTCTCTACGCGGTACGCGTGACTTCCTTCAGCCCGGCGGGTCGAGGTGCATACACGCTAGAGATCCACACAGCAACCTTAGACACCACTGACGGTCCTCCCGCTGACGCCATTCGGGCTGGTGAACGTGTCCGTGGCTCCATCGTATCGGCAATGGCAGATACGGCTATGTCAGTCACGGATGCATTTGTCTACCATGTAACGGCGGGCGAGTCCCTCGACGTCAAGGTCCGCTCTTCCGATTTTACACCGTACCTGCGCATCTCCACCGTAGAACAGGGCGTTGCATCGATTCTTGACGAGCGTGTGGCTGTTGGCGGTAGCGCCCAACTCAGGGTTGCGCTAGACCGCCCAGCGACACTCCTCTTAGAGGCCGGCGCGCAGCAGGGAGCCGTCGCTAGCGGCGATTACACCTTGGATGTAGCTTCTCGGCTCCCTTCGCTCCAAGAGGCTCCAGACAACCCGGACTATAAATCACTCGGCGACATTTGGATACTCCAGACCCCGGTCCGCTACCGGGTGGGCGCGACGAATGATCAAATTATTGTGCCCGCAGGCTTCGTGACAGATAGGGCAAGCATTCCCTACTTGGTTCAGTGGCTTATCCCTAAGGATGGGCGCCATTCGGTTCCGGCAATCATCCACGACTACCTCTACTGGACTGGCACCTGCACTCAGCGGCAAGCCGATCGGCTCCTCATGCATGCGATGGCGGATTCGCGCGCCCCAAGCTGGCAAAGGAGGATGATCTACAAGGCGGTGGACTTGTTCGGCGGAAGCGCATACTCGCAGAACGCTCGGGATCGGACGCAGGGAGCCATACGAGTCCTACCGCAAGCCTGGCGGAAGCCGCCCGTCACAATGAATTGGAATCAGTACTTGTCGCATCTTCATGCGAACCGTGTAGCGCCCGATCCCAACATCCCTGTGGAGGATAGGTTTTGCAGGCGTGGGAATGAACTCCGCCCGCCAGGAGTTCCATACTGAAAAGTCTGACGGAGGTGATCGGCCTGCACGTTTCTCGAACGCGAGTGTTGCTCGCCCACCAGCCCGAGGAGCGCCACTGCGTCCTGTGGTGTCAGGCCCGAAGAGGGGGGAGTGATCTCGTTCCTAACGAGTAGGGGTTCGATAGGGGCCGGGTTAAGGCGAGGCCGCCGGGCACCCTGCCCGGCGGCCTCGCTTGTGTGAACGACTGTAGCGCTACTCGGGGCGGGTGCCTCCTACCGCCGGGTCGCCCTTGGACTCGCCGCCGCGCTCGTGCACCACGACGTTGTCCGAGTCGGGGCGCTGCTCGCTGGGCGTGTTCATGACGTGCTGCTTGTCCTCCGGCACGCCGGCCACCTTCTGGCCGTAGCCGCCCGGCGTCTTGTCGTCGGCCGAGTCCACCAGCCCGGGGGCCGAGAAGTCTGGGCCGCCGCCGGGGGCGTCCGCGAAGCCGGCCTCGTCGAAGGCCTGCTCGCCGAGCGGATCCTCGTCCTCGATCTCCTCGGGGTCGAAGCCGGGATCGATGTTGCGCTTGGGCATCAAGTGCTCCTGGTGTGGGTTAGTAGCGCCGCGGCCGTGGGCGCGGCGGAATGCTGAATTCGACGTCGTAGCCGTACCGGTCTGCCCAGGCACGGAGCGCGCGGTCGCCGCCCCGCCCGTACGCCGGGCTCCGGCGCGGAGGGACGTTGTAGCCGCGGTCGTAGCGCGGGCCGGGCGCCGGCATCCCCTGCGCTCCGTACGGGAGCATGGGCCAGGACATGGGACCCATCATCGGGTCCCAGCCAAAGGGGACGAAGGGGAAGGGGACCGGCGGCCCGTAGACCGGCCGCGGCGGCGCGCCCTGGTAGCCGCGGTCGTAGCGCACCGGCCCGCGGTCGTACCCCCGCGGTCCTCCGCGGAAGCCGCGGTCGTAGCCGTATCCCCGGTCGTAGCCGTGCCTGTGTGGCATCCTCGCCTCCTCGTTGGCCGTGCGGGCTCGTCGCGGACGGCGCGCTCCGCAAGGTCCGTGCGATGAGAGCGGAACGCGCATTGCAGAAGGTGTTTACAGGGTCGGGCGCGTGGGCGCGCGGCTGCGGGCCTTTCGCGCGGAGGTCGGGTGCTCACGATCGTGCTTTGTCTGGCTCTTGCCGCCGTTGCCGCACCGGGGCTCGCGGCGCTGTACCTGGCCCGCCTCCCCTTCGCGCCCGAGTGCCCGCACTGCCGCGCCGTCACCAGCCCGCACCGGGGGCGGAGCGCGGTGGACCGGCTGGTGGCCGTAATGGCGGCTACGCCGGTGCGCAAGTGCGCGCGGTGCGGGTGGGCCGGGCGCATGCGCTGGAAGCTCGCCCCGCAGCGCGCAGCCGCGCGGCAAAGGTAGGTCTCCTCAATGGACACCCCCACGGCCTCGGGCGCTCCGGGCCAGGAGCAGCGCATGGAGCAGCGGATCCTGTCGGACCGGGACCTTTGGATGCTGGTCGCGTCGGGGCACCTCAACCTGCGCGGCGCCGTGCTGGACGGGGCGCGGCTGGAGCGCGCCAACCTGGCCGGCGCCAACCTGGAGCGCTGCTCGCTGCGGAACGCGCAGCTGGCGGGCGCCAACCTCAAGGGCGCCAACCTGAGCGGCGCCGAGCTGGAGGGCGCCGACCTCAAGGGCGCCGACCTGATCGAAGCCAACCTCACCGAAGCCTATCTCAAGAGCGCCGGCCTGTGGGGCGCCTACCTGGAGCGCGCCACGATGGAGTGGGCGTACATGGAGGGCGCCTACCTGGAGTGGGCCTACCTCAAGCGCGCGCACCTCACCGGGGCGTACCTCAAGGGCGCCATCCTCACCGGCGCGGACATGGAGAAGGCGAACCTCAAGGGCGCCAATCTCACCGGCGCCTACCTGCGCGGGGTGGAGCTGGGCGGGGCGATGCTGGAGTACGCGACGCTGGAGCACGCGGACCTGGGCGGCGCCAAGCTGCACGGGGCCGACCTCAAGGGCGCCAACCTCACGGGCGCCACCCTCGTCTCCGCCGACCTCTCGGGCGCGGACCTTTCCGGCTGCACGCTCAAGGGCGCGGACCTCAGTGGGGCCAACCTGGAGCGCGCCAACCTCACCGGCGCCGACCTGGAGCGCGCCGAGCTGGGCGACGCGCGCGTCACCGCAGAGCAGCTGGAGTCCGCGGTGCGCGAGGTGGAGCGGGAGCAGCGAACGGCCTGAACTGCTGGGCTCACACAGAGACACAGAGACACAGAGAAAGAACGGCAGAGGAGTCATGGCCGTTCCTCTGTGGCTTTCTTTTTCCTCCCCGTCTCTGTGTGAAACTGCTGTTGCGACGCCTGCCGCGCGGGTCTAAGTTGACCGCCCCAGCATGCGAGCAACGCAGCACGGAGCCATCCGGTTTTATGCGCAACTCCGCCGCACCCGCGCATCCCGCGCAGTCTTTCGTGGAACAGCGCCGCAAGCGCATCCTCTGCTCCATCGACCGTACCCCGCACGACTTTCCGGGCGCGGAGACGCTCTCCCCCGAGCGGCTCGAGTTCATCCGACGCGAGGCGGAGGAGCTGTACTGGAACGAGCTCTCATGGGAGCAGCTCACCGACGAGGAAGCGGTCGCGGGCGGGCACATGACGGAGATGGTCTTCCCCGGCTTCCTCGCCTACGTGGACGGACTGCTGGTGGACCACGTCCCCGCCGGCGCTCCCAATCCGGCGCGCCCCCACCCGGACGCGGTGGAGGAGATCCTGACCTTCGTCGCCGAGCGCTACGCCGCCGCCACGCGCGAGCTTGAGGCCGGCATCGACTCGCAAAAGGTGGTCTGGGCGCGGATGATGTCGTCGGAGCTGGTGGACCTGGTGCTGTACCGGCTGTACCGGCTTTCGCCCGCCGAGGTGGAAGCGCTGGAAGACAGGGATTGAATCCCTGAATGTCCCCCTCCCGTCCCGGCTTCCGCTATCTCGCCGGCGCTCCCCTACTGATCGCGCATCGCGGCGGCTCCGGCCTCGCGCCTGAGAACACACTCGTCGCGTTTCGCCAAGCGCTGGAGTGGTGGCGAGCGGACGTGCTGGAGATCGACGTTCAGCCGACGCGCGATGGGGATGCGGTGGTGATCCACGATCCCAACGTGGATCGGACGACGGACGGCGGCGGGCCCGTGTGCGAGCTGACGGTGGGGGAGCTGGCGGGGCTGGACGCGGGGTACCGCTTCACGCCGGACGGGGGCGCCACCTTCCCCTTCCGCGGCGCGGGCGTGCGCATCTCCACCCTGCGCGAGGTGCTGGAGGCGCTGCCGCACGCGCGCGTGAACGTGGAGATCAAGGACGCGCGCGCGCAGGAGCCGGTGTGGGAGACGGTGCGGGCGCTGGGGGCCGAGCAGCGCGTGCTGATCGCGGCGGGGGATCGAAAGAACCGCGCGCGCTTCGCCGCGTACCCCGGCCCCACCAGCGCGTCGTCGCAGGAGATGTACGCCTTCTACGCTCTCCACAAGCTGCGCCTCGGCCGCCTCTACCGACCCGCCGTCGATGCCTGGCAGATGCCCGACAACCACGGCGGCCGGCAGGTGCTCGATCCGTTGTGGGTGCGGGAGGCGCACGACAAGAACGTGGCCGTGCACGTGTGGACGATCGATGAGATCGAAGACATGCGCCGCCTCCTCTCCTGGGGCGTCGACGGCATCGTGAGCGACCGTCCGGACCGCTTGGCGCGCGTCCTCCACGAAGTCGCCGCGCGCCCGCTTCCCCCCGGTCCGCCGCCGGGCGAGATGGAGCCGTGGCTGGCGCGGTTGTTGCGCGCCTGAGCCGCCCTCCGCACACGGTACAACGCGCTTACCAGGGATAGACGATGCCGCCTTACGACGGGGGCTACGGCCGCCAGGGCGCCGGAAACGGCTTCAACCGCAACCCCGGCTTCGGCGGCGGAATGGGACAGCGCCCGAGCCAATACGACGGCAGCTTCGGCGGCCACGACGAGGGCACCTTTGGCCCCGCGCGCTACGGCCTCGGCCCCTACCACCAGCGCCTCCGCAAGCGCCAGCGCCCGGATGAGGAGCTCAAGAGCGACGTGGAGGACGCCCTCTTCTACGACACCTGGGTGGACGCCGAGGCGATCACGGTGGAAGTGAGCGGCGGCGTCGTCACCCTGCGCGGCGAGCTCCCCGACTACGACGAGGTCCGCTACGCCACCGACGACGCCTGGGACGTGGACGGCGTACGCGGCGTGCGCTCCGAGCTGCGCGTGAACAGCGCCCGCCGCCCCCCGCTGGACCAGGTCGGCGGCCCGCGCGGCGCCGGCAGCGGCGGCAACCGCACCGCTTGACTGTCTGATCGCCGCCCTAACGAGGCGGCGATTGCATTCCATACCTGCCCTGCGCCCCCTCTCTCGATAACGTGAGGGCGCAGCCCTCTCCTGTTATCGGGAGAGGGGGCAGCGAGTGTAACGAGCGGGGGTGAGGGCCCCTCGCGGCCCTGACCCCTTGTCCCATGCCCACCACCGACCTCCCCACCCGCTTCCGCGACCGCCTGCGCGCCCTCGGCCTCGACGCCGATGCGCACGTGCTGGTCGCGCTCTCCGGCGGAATGGACTCGGTGGTGCTCCTCCATCTCCTCCACTTCACCACGGGTGTGCGCGTGACGGCGGCGCACTTCGACCACGCGATGCGCCCCGGCAGCGACGCCGACGCGCGCTGGGTGCGCGGCCTCTGCACGGCGTGGGGCGTGCCGCTGGTGGAAGCGCGCGCTGAGGAGCCGCTCCGCACCGAGGACGACGCACGCCGCGCGCGCTACCGCTTCCTCCGCGACGCGCAGTCCGCCGAGGGCGCCACCCACCTCGCGACCGCGCACCACGCGGACGACCAGGCGGAGACGGTGCTCTTTCGCGTGCTGCGCGGAACGGGCATCGCCGGCCTCGCGGGCATCCCGGAGCGCGGCGAGGGCGGCCTGGTGCGCCCGCTCCTCCCCTTCTGGCGCGCGGAGCTGCGGGCGTACGCGCGCGAGAACGGGCTGCGCTGGCGGTTCGATCCCACCAACCGGGAGCTCGGACCCGCGCGCAACCGTATCCGCCACGACCTCCTCCCGCGAATCGAAAAGACGGTTGCGCCCGCCGCGCGCCGCGGCCTGGTGCGCCTGGCCCGCCTCGCGCGCGCACACGAAGACGAGTGGGCGGTGCTTGCGGAGCGCGCGGCGGCGGAGTGCGTGAGGTGGGAAGGCGACGGGGCCGCGCTTGTTCGGGACCGGCTCGCGGCTTATGATTCGCCCGTCGCGGCGCGCGTGGTGCGCGGGGTGCTCCGCCGCTTCGGCGTGGTGCCGGGGCGCGCCGGAACACGCTCGGCGCTACAGTTTATCACATCCGCACCGAGTGGACGCGTCCTGCTGCTCCCCGGCGGCACCCACCAGATCCGCAGCGACCTCGGTCTGGCGCGGGTGGAGCCGCTGGGCGGCGCCTCCCCGCCCGACCGCTCCCTGGTGATCGCCGGCGGCGAGGGGGAGGGGACGCTGCGGGTGGGCGGGCGCGAGATGCGCGTCCGCTGGGGCGCGGGCGGCGAAGGCGTAACCGTCGCCGCGAACCGCCTTCCGCTCACCCTGCGCGGCTGGCTCCCGGGCGACCGGATGAAGACCCGCGCGGGGACGAAGAAGCTCAAGAAGCTCTTCCTGGAAGCGCGCATCCCCCGCCCGCAGCGGGCGCGCGCCGCGGTACTCGCGGACGCGGAGGGGCGCGTGCTCTGGGCCCACGGGCTCGCCCGCGCGGCCGACGCCGAGCCCCTTCCGGGCGAGGCCACGATCACCATCTCGATCACCGATGCCTGATACGGATCTGACCCTGGCCCGCACCGGCGGCCGCAAGCTCACACGGATCGTCTACAGCGCCGAGCAGATCGCGGCACGCGTGGAGGAGATGGGACGGCAGATCGCCGCCGAGCTGCCCGCCGACGAGCCGGTGCTGGTGCTGGGACTCCTCAAGGGGTCGTTCATCTTCCTCAGCGACCTCGTCCGCGAGATCACGCGGCCGCTGCAGGTGGACTTCCTGGTGGCGAGCAGCTACGGCAGCGGCACCACCACCAGCGGCGAAGTGAAGCTGCTGTACGATCCCAACGCCGAGTTCAAGGACCGCCACGTCATCGTGGTGGAAGACATCGTGGACAGCGGCACCACCCTCAACCGCCTCCTTCCGATGCTGGAGGAGCGCGGGCCGCGCTCGCTGGAGGTGTGCACGCTCCTCCACAAGCACGTCGCCACCACGCTGGTGAAGGAGCCCCGCTGGGTAGGGTTCGATGCTCCGCACGAGTTCCTGATCGGCTACGGTCTGGACCACTCGGAGGACTTCCGCAACCTGCCGTTCATCGGGAGCCTGTAGGCCGCGCCGCACCTAGCGGCACGGAACAAGTACGCGTCGCGGAGGCGTCCTTTAACGGGCGCACTTCCGCGCAGGGAATAGACATGGCAGAACGCGAAAACGGTTCACCGAAGCCACCGACCCGCTGGGGGCGTGCCACGCGCACGGCCACCTTCTGGGGGGCCATCGTGCTGGTCTCCATCGCCCTGGTGTCGCTCAACTCGGGGCGCGCCACGCCGACCGCGGAGATCGACTACACGCAGCTCCGCAAGCAGATCGCCGCGGGCAACGTGATCGAGGCGGAGTTCGTGGGCGAGCGCGAGCTGCACGGGAAGACGCGCACCCCGCTGCAGACGGGGCGCGGCACCGCGGCCAACCAGTTCACCCTCCTCCTTCCGCCCAACGCCTCCGAAGAGCTGATCAAGGAGATGAATACGGCGGGGATCAAGATCGGCGCCTCGGAGCCGAACATGGACTGGGGCGTAACGCTGGTTAAGGCGCTCCCCTGGCTCCTGCTGATCGGCTTCTGGGTCTTCATCTTCCGCCAGATGCAGAGCAGCGGGAACAAGGCCTTCCAGTTCGGAAAGAGCAAGGCCAAGCTCCTCACCGGCGACACGCCGCGCGTGACGTTCGACGACGTGGCCGGCGCGGTGGAGGCCAAGTTCGAGCTGCAGGAGATCGTCGAGTTCCTCAAGGATCCCAAGCGCTTCTCGCGGCTTGGCGGGCGCATCCCCAAAGGGGCGCTCTTGGTGGGACCCCCCGGGACGGGCAAAACGCTCCTCGCGCGCGCCGTGGCGGGCGAGGCGGGGCGGCCCTTCTTCTCGATGTCCGGCTCTGACTTCGTGGAGATGTTCGTGGGCGTGGGCGCGTCCCGCGTGCGCGACCTGTTCGAGCAGGGGAAGAGCCACGCGCCGTGCATCATCTTCATCGACGAGATCGACGCCGTGGGCCGTCACCGCGGCGCGGGCTTGGGCGGCGGGCACGACGAGCGTGAGCAGACGCTCAACCAACTCCTGGTGGAGATGGACGGCTTCGAGGCCAACGACGGGGTGATCCTGGTCGCGGCCACCAACCGTCCGGACGTGCTGGACCCCGCGCTGCTGCGCCCGGGCCGCTTCGACCGCCAGGTGGTGGTGGACGCGCCGGACGTGAAGGGGCGCGAGGCGATCCTGCGCGTGCACCTGCGCAAGATCCCCACGGCGCCGGACGTCAGCGTTCCGGTGCTGGCCCGCGGCACGCCGGGGATGGTGGGCGCGGACCTGGCCAACCTGGTGAACGAAGGCGCCCTTCTCGCCGCCCGCCGCAACCGCGACATGGTGTTCATGGCGGACCTGGAGGACGCCAAGGACAAGGTGATGCTGGGCGCCGAGCGCCGCTCGCTGGTGATGCGCGAGGAGGAGCGACGCCTCACCGCCTTCCACGAGGCGGGCCACGCGGTGTGCGCGCTCAAGATCCAGGGCAACGACCCGCTCCACAAGCTGACCATCGTTCCCCGCGGCCGTGCACTGGGCCTGGCCTTCACCCTGCCGGAGGACGACCGCGTGTCGGTCACTCGCCAGGAGCTGGAGGCGCAGCTCGCCATGTGCTACGGCGGCCGCATCGCGGAGGAGCTGGTGTTCGGGCGCGAGCGCGTGACCACCGGCGCGTCTAGCGACATCCAGCGCGCGACGGGCGTGGCGCGGCGGTACGTGACGCAGTGGGGCCTCTCGGACGCGGTGGGCCCGGTGGCCATCACCGAGAACAGCCAGGAGGTCTTCCTGGGCCGCGACTTCGGGCAGCGCCGCGAGGTGTCCGAGAAGATGGCGGAGCTGGTGGACGCCGAGGTCGGGCGGGTGCTGAACGAGGCGCTGGAGCGTGCCCGCGCCACCATCACCGAGCACCGCGACCTGCTGGACCGCATGGCCGTCGCCCTGCTGGAGCGCGAGACGCTGGGCCGCGAGGAGATCGACATCCTGGTCGCCGGCAAGGAGCTCCCGCCCATGCGTCCGGAGCCGACCTACGGCCCGCCGGACCTCCCGTCGTCCCCGCCCGCCATCAAGGACCGCCCCTCGATTGGGGTGGAGGGGTTGAAGCCGAGGCTGGCGTAGGGAAGTGCGTTAGTGCGTGAGTGCGGGGGATGCCGAACCATTCGGCATCCCCCGTCCTTTTTTATGTCATCCTGAGGGAGCCGCCTCGCTGATACCCGCGGTGCTCTCCCGGACTGCTGCGGCGACTGAAGGATCTAGCCGGTGTTGGGCCGGGAATGGCGCCGCACACCGGAGCCCGCGATACGCGCAGTAGATCCTTCGCTCCGCGCCATAGGCTGGTGAACGGCCGAGGTCGGTGCGGCGCGTCGCTCAGGATGACAAAATGGGGGCGTATCGGCTGCCTGCTCCACTAACGCACTAACGCACTCACGCACTAACGCACTCACGCACTATCTCCCCCGGCCCTGGCCCCCGCGCC
>DASVVI010000618.1:0-8920 GCA_036386635.1 Longimicrobium sp. | reverse complement strand
GGAAGTACGTCGCCGCCGGCAAGCTGGGGCGGAAGACGGGCGAAGGGTTCTCCGACTACAGAAGTGCGTGAGTCGCTCATTTGTCATCCTGAGGGAGCCGCCGGACGGAATGCCGGCAACGCAGGCCGTACTCCCTGCGGCGATCGAAGGATCTAGCCTGCGAGGCAGGAGGCCCGGCCGGATGCTCGAGCCCCTCGGTACGCGCAGTAGATCCTTCGCTCCGCGCCACATGATGGAGCACGGGAGAGGACGGCGCCGCGCGTCGCTCAGGATGACAAAATTGGGAATCGGGCGGCGCACTAACGCACTAACGCACTAACGCACTAACGCACCTTTTCGCCGGTCCATCACCCTTGCACCAGCTTTGATGACACCCGAGCAGCAGCAGATCCGCGACCTGGCCCGCGAGTTCGCCGACGGCGAGCTGCGGCCGCACGCGGAAGAGTGGGACCGGGAGGCGCATTTCCCTCGTGAGGTGATCGGCAGCCTGGGCGAGCTCGGCTTCCTGGGGATGCTCATCCCCGAGGAGTGGGATGGGCTGGGGATGGACGCCACCACCTACCTCATCGCGCTGGAGGAGATCGCGCGCGGCGACGCGTCGGTGGCTGTGGCGATGAGCGTCCACAACTCGCTCCCCACCCAGATGATCCTGGCGCACGGCACCGACGCGCAAAAGGAGCGCTGGCTGCGACCCATGGCGCGCGGCGAGCTGCTGGGCGGCTTCGCCCTCTCCGAGGCGGATGCGGGGTCGGATGCCGCCTCGCTCTCCGCGCAGGCCGTGAAGACGGACGGCGGGTGGGTGCTGAACGGCTCCAAGGCGTGGATCACCAACGGCGGCTTCGGCGACCTGATGGTGGCGATGGCCCGCACCGACACCCCCGGCGACCGCAAGGGCTCCAAGGGGATCGGCGCCTTCATCGTCCCCACGAACGCCGAGGGCTACCTGGTCGGCAAGAAGGAAGACAAGATGGGGCAGCGCGCGTCGGAGACGGTGGGGATCGCCTTCCGCGACCTCTTCGTCCCCGACGACCAGCTCCTCGGCGAGCCGGGGATGGGGCTGATCTACGCGCTGCAGGGGCTGGACAACGGGCGCATGGGGATTGCCGCGCTCGCCACCGGCATCGCGCAGGCGGCGCTGGAGCACTCGCTGTCGTACGCGGACGAGCGGAAGCAGTTCGGCACCTCCATCCGCGAGTTCCAGGGGCTGGGGTGGAAGCTGGCCAACATGGCGCTCCGCGTGGAGGCCGCGCGCGCTCTCACCCACCGCGCCGCCGCCGCCAAGGATGCGGGGGAGCCCGTCCGCATGCTGGCGTCCATGGCCAAGCTGTACGCCAGCGAGGCGGCCATGAGCGTGGCCACGGATGCGGTGCAGGTGCACGGAGGGTACGGCTACGTGAAAGAGTACCCGGTGGAGCGGCTCTTTCGCGACGCCAAGGTCACCGAGATCTACGAGGGGACCAGCGAGGTCCAGCGCACGGTTATCGCGCGGGAGCTTTACCGGCAGTAGGTTACCGCGCGGCTCGACCCAATCGTCGCGCCGGCACGTGAAGGAGCCGGGGGAAGGATGCCCCGGCACTCACGCACTTCAAGCACTTCTGCACTGAGCCAGGGCATGGAACTGTTTTCGATGATCGGCGAGCACGAGCACGAGCAGGTCGTCTTCTGCTACGAGCCGTCCTGCGGGTACAAGGGGATCATTGCCATCCACAACACCGTGCTCGGGCCGGCGCTGGGCGGCACGCGCTTCTGGAACTATGCCTCCGACGAGGAAGCCTTCATCGACGCGCTGCGCCTGTCGCGCGGGATGACGTACAAGGCGGCGGTGGCGGGGCTCAACCTGGGCGGCGGCAAGTCCGTGATCGTGGGCGACCCCAAGACCACGCGCCGCGAGGAGATCTTCCGCGCGCACGGCCGCTTCGTGGAGACGCTCAAGGGTCGCTACATCACCGCCGAGGACGTGGGCACCTCGCCGGACGACATGGAGTTCGTGGCGATGGAGACGGAGCATGTCACCGGCCGCCACGGCGCATCGGGCGACCCGTCGCCGGTGACGGCGTACGGCGTGTACCAGGGGATCAAGGCGGCGGCGTTCGTGAAGTTCGGCTCCTTTGAGCTCGCCGGTAAAACGGTGAGCGTGCAGGGCGTCGGCCACGTGGGCTACTACCTCTGCCAGTACCTGGCCTCCGAGGGCGCGCAGCTCATCGTGACCGACATCGACCAGGAGCGGGTGGGCCGCGTGGTGGAGGAGTTCGGCGCGCGCTCCGTGGGCCTCAACGAGATCTACTCCGCCGAGGCGGACATCTACGCCCCCAGCGCGCTGGGCGCCACCATCAACGACGAGACGATCCCGCAGCTCAAGGCCACCATCGTGGCCGGCGCGGCGAACAACGTTCTCGCCGAGGCGCGCCACGGCGACGAGCTTCACCGCCGCGGCATCCTGTACGCCCCGGACTACGTGATCAACGCCGGCGGCCTGATCAACGTGTACGGCGAGCTGAACGGGTGGACGGCCGAGCGCTCGATGCGCAAGGCGGGCGACATCTACACCACGCTCGTGCAGATCTTCGAACATGCCGAGTCGGCGGGCATCCCCACCTACGTCGCCGCCGACGAGATCGCCGAGCGCCGCATCGAGTCTGTCGGCCGCATCCAGCGCACCTACGTCTGAGCGGGCGGTTGATCGGATGAGTAAGAGGGGCCTGGCGCGCTGCGCTGGGCCCCTCTTTCTTGCCGGCTTCTACAACCGTTCAGTCGGTGCGAACCGGAGTGCGGCGGACCCAGCCGAGCGCGATGGCGCCGCCGGTCGCGATCACGGTGCCCAGGGCGGCGACGGCCGGGGAGTGGGCTACGAGCGCGTCCGCCATGGCGAGCCCGCCGAACGAGATGGCGCCGAGCGCGAGCGCGATGTGCGTGGAGCGGCGGTCTTGGGGAGCGGAGTGGATCTGTTCCAGCATATGTGCCTCACGTGTGGAGTTCGCGAATCGCGATGGAGAGGGAGTGTACCCCCTTGGAAGGTGCTACGTCCCATTCACCCCACCGGTTTCACTCCACCCGCTCAGAGCCGGAAGTTCACCATCAGCACCTCACCCGGGCCGTCGTCGCCCAGCTCCTCGCACCGGGAGTAGCTGTCGTCCATCCAGGGGCGGATCCCGTCGATGGCGCCGTTCTCCTCGCCGCCGGCCTGGTGGGCGAGGAAGCGGGCCTCTTCCTCGTCGGTGGCGCGCACCACGAAGCCGAAGGCGCGGTTGGCGTAGGGCGTCCAGGGGTCCTTGCCGTCCACGCACCACCAGAGCGTGTCGTGGCGGGGGGTCAGTCTCCAGAACTTCATCGATGCTCGCGTGCGGGTGGGTGCCGGGCGCTTCTTGCGCGCACAACGTAGCGCCGCGCATCCGCTGGCGGGAGGGCGGGCGGTTGCGCGGCGCGCGCGCGGGTGTATCGTTCCACCGGCACTCCGACTCTCCAACCCGTTCCGCGCGCAGACCATGAAGCGAGCCGCATCCGTCCTGGCACTCCTCCTCCTGACCGCGTGCACCGGCCCGCGCCCGACGCAGGAAGACTACATCACCGTCACGCGCCAGGTGATCTCCTTCATCCAGCAGGACTCGCGCACCCACATGCTCGGCCGCCCCTCCGACGGGCCGAGCTGGGTGGACGTGAAGGGCTTCGCCGTCCGCGCACGCCAGGTGACCGGCGACAGCATCCGCGTGGCGCGCCTGATGGAGATCCTCGGCAAGCCACGCATCGCCGACCCGCGGCAGGTGCTCCTGATCGACGACGAGGAGCAGGGCGGGCTGGGCGGCACGTGGGTGCGCGAGTACGGCAACTACGTCTCCCCCAACGTCGTGCGCTACACCCGCGACCAGATCACCCTGATCGTCGTCGGCTACACCACGGACCGCCGCACCTTCCCCACCGTCATCTGCGACCGCACCTGGCGCCTGCGCTACCGCAAGGAGGCCGGCCAGTGGCGGGTGACCGAGAAGGAGCTGGTGAAGAACTGCCCGGGCAACAAGCCGTAGGGCCTCCACCCCCAGCGTCGCTCCGCGACGCATCCCCCTCCCCCAAAACTGCCTGGGGGAGGGGGCACCCGCATGGATCTCCGCGGCGCCCACGGATCTGTAGGGGCGCGATTTATCGCGCCCGTGCCCGCCGCGGCCCCGCCGGCCGCGAACACCCGGACCTTTGTAGGGGCCGCCCCACGTGGCTGCCCGTGCCCGCCCCGGCCCCGCCGCCAGCCCCACGCACACCAAACCTCGTAGGGGCAGACCTGCGTGTCTGCCCACCCTTGCCGCGTCTCCGAAACCCGCCATCCACGCCGCACAAACAACGCACCCAATCAATACCCAACCCCCCGCGGCCATGCCGTAGCGATGAGCGCCTCCCACGCGAGGGCGGTGCGGTAGGCGCGGTTGGACTCGGCCCAGCCGGCGATGCGGCGGGACGCGTGGAGGAGGCGCGCCTCGTCACCGGCGCCGATGCCGTCGCCCAGGCAGGCGAAGACGGCGAGGGGCGCCCACAGCTCCTGCGGCAGACGCGCCCCGCGCAAGGCGCCGATCCGCCCCTGCTCATCCAGCGGTGCGCCGCGGGCTCGCCACGCGCGCGCATCGCGCAACGCCCTCCACACCGCCAAACCCGCCGCCTCGCCCAGCTCCGCCACCAGCAGACCCCCCTCTACCACCTCATCCTCGCCGCTACGCGGGGAGAAGGCGGGGGGCGGCACACGGGCGAGAAAGATCACGTCGCCGCGGGCGCCCGCAACGCGGACGCCAGCTCCTCCACCTCCGCCAGCACACGCGGGTCCACGCGGCGCAGCGGGCCGCGCAGCACGTGGCGGCACGCCTGGTCCAGACGCGGCGCGTCGCGCAGCAGGGAGGAAGCGTGCGCCATGTCCACCAGGGCGCGCGCGAGCGTCTCGTCGTCGCCGCCGCGCTCCACGATGGTCCACGCGTCCCACCACGCCTCCTGGTAGAGGGGGCGGTTCCCTAGCCCCGCGGCGACCCGCGCCAGGAGCGCCAGCGTGGTCACCCGCTCCCCCGGCTGCACGCGCGTGGGAAGGAGCCGCTGGAGCGCCGGAAGCGCCCGCTCGAAGGTGCCGCGGAGCACCCACAGGCGCGCCAGGTCGTGCTGAAGCTCCGACTGCCTCACGTGCCCGCGGCCGTACGCGCGCATCGCCAGGCGCGCGAAACGCTCCGCATCCTCGTAGTCGCCGGACTCCAGCGAGAGCAAGAAAAGGCCGTGCAGTGCGGTGGCGCGGATGGCAAGAAGCCCGTGCCGCCTGCTTGCGCGCGTCCCCTTGATCAGGGCCCGCCGCGCCGCCTCGGCGGAGCCACGCCTGGTCTGGAGGCGCCCCAGCTCCACCCACGCCTGCGCGTACGATGCCCAGTCCCGCCGCCGCCGCGCGAGGCCGATCGTCCGCCGCAGCCACGTCTCCGCGCGCGCAAGGCGGCGGAAGTGGAGTGCCAGAACCCCCACGGCGAGCGCCGCCGACGCATCCTCGGGCGACGCGAGCGCGCCCGCCTGCGCGAAGGCGAGCGAGGTGTTGGGCGCGCCCTGCTCCTGCGCCCAGCGCGACACCTGGAGACAAACCAGCGTCACGATCTCGGAGCTGGCGCCGGCGGGGTTCCCCACCAGCGCCGCAAGCGTGGAGAGCGAAACCTCCAGCGCGGGCTCCACCGCCGCCGAGCGCAGCAGCCGCAGCCGCTCCGCCGCGGCCGGTGCGGCGAAGAGAGCCGGGCGGTCCTCCGGCGCGACTTCCGCCCACAGCGTCACGTCGCGCAGGGAGTGCCAGAGGAGGAGCCCCGCCTCGCCGCGTAGCTCTTCCAGGATCCCCGTGCCCTCCAGGGTCTCGTCTGGCTCGCGAAGAATGGCGGGAGGTATGCACCAGCGGCGCACTGTGTTACGGCGCGGAGTGCGCGCGCGTAAACGCGCGCTACGTGGTGTGGTCGGGTCCATGAGTGCCTCCGGGTAAGGCGCCGCGCCGCGAGGGCGGGTGCGGGGAGCCGGGTTGGCCGGGCGCGCCCCCGAGCGCGCTTCCAGCCGTCTCCGTGCGGTGTACCCTTGCGGGAGGAGCCTCCCCCAATGTACTCTTGCACAGAGATCCCACCCAAAAGTAGACAGAGTAGACGGGCGCAGTATAGCCCCTTGGATCGAGCGCGTCAATGGCGTCGAACGATGGGGCCGCACCGCTGGCCCGCCTGCGCGAAGCGGTCGAGCGGCAGGTGAGCGCGAGGTCGCTGAGGCACGCGGCCCGCCAGGTGGGGATGAGCCCGACCGGCCTTCAGAAGTTCCTGGCCGGAAGCGCCCCTTCCGACGCTACCTGCCGGAAACTGGAGCGCTGGGCGTTCGACAAGGCCGTCGCGGGCGAGCCCCCGACCGCCGAAACGGCGCTCGCCATCCTTCGCCTGTTCGCGGGTGCGCTCCCTCCGCGCCGCCACTCGGAAGCGGTGGAGCGGCTGCTGGCCGTGCTGGAGTCCGCCTTCGACGACGGCGCCCGTCCCGAGTGGCTGGTGGAGGCCCGCAGTGCTCTCGATTCCGCTTCCGAAGGTCCGATCCCGTGACAACCCCCGCATCGCCATGAAAGCGCTTTCCTCGTTGTCCGCAGCCGCCGCCCTCGCGGTGCTCTCCCTCGCCGCGTGCGGCCGAAAGGATGAGACCATCGTGCTGGGCGTCGCCGCGCCTCTCCAGATGGCCAACGGCAAGTCCGTGCAGATGGCTGCCGAGATGGCCGTGGACGAGATCAACAAGGAGCTCGCGGGTACCGGGCGCACGTTCAAGCTCGAGATCCGCGACGACGAGAAGAGCGAGAAGAGGGGGATCGAAGTCGCGCGGGATCTGCGCGAGAACGAAAAGGTGGTGGCGGTGATCGGGCACGTGAACTCGGCCGTGTCGATCAAGGCGGCGCCCATCTACAACATGCCGGCGGGCGAGCAGGACAGCATCCTCGGTGACCCGGTGGTGCAGATCTCTCCGGCGTCCAGCGCGCCGGCGCTCACGGGCGCGGGTCCGTGGACCTTTCGCGTGACCCCCACCGACCTGGAGTTCTCGCCCGTGCTGGCGAGGCACGCGCGCGAGCGGCTCGGGAGCAGCAAGGCGGCGGTCATCTACGCCAACGACGAGTACGGGCAGGGGGTGACCTCCACGTTCGCGGCCGCCTTCCGCCGCCAGGGCGGACAGATCGTCTCGTCGGACCCGTACCTCCCCGACATCCTCAAGAACCCGGCGGCGCTGGACCCGTACCTCGTGCGCGCCATCCGCCGCGGCGCCGACGCGCTGGTGATCGGCGGGCAGGCCGACGCGGGCGTCTCCATCATCCAGGCCGCCCGCCGGCTGGGGTACACCGGCCCCATTCTGGGCGCGGACGGGCTGACCGGGGTCAAGGACGCGCGCGGGGTGGGGGAGGGGGTGTTCGTGAGCTCCGCGTTCCTGCCGGACCACAACACGCCCGCGGCCCAGAAGTTCGTTGCCGCGTTCCGTGCGCGCTACAACACGTCGCCCGACCACCGCGCGGCGCAGACCTACGACATCGTCTACCTTCTCTACCAGGCCATCACCAAGGTCGGCCCGGACCGCGAGGCGATCCGCGGATACCTGGAGCAGGTGGGCCGCACCGGCGGGTCGCCGCCCTTCGAGGGCGTCAGCGGCACCATCAAGTTCGACGAGAACGGTGACGTCGTCGAGAAGCCGGTCGTCATCGGCGTCGTCCGCGGCAGCGAGCTGGTGACGGTGCGGTAGGACGTTGTTTGGCAGGATGAAACGCCCCCGGCATCGTTAGCGTGCCGGGGGCGTTTTGTTTGTCGGTCGAGCGTTCGCGAATTCCCGTGCGTGTACGCGGGCGACGGAGCGGCGGCGGGCACGGGCAGCCACGCGGGGCGGCCCCTACGGGACTTGGTGTGCGACGGCGGGAGGCGGGGTGGCGGCGAGGGTGGGCAGACACGCAGGTCTGCCCCTACGGATCCGGTGCGTGGCGGCGGGGGCGGGGTGGGGGCGGGCACGGGCGCGATGAATCGCGCCCCTCCAGGGCATCTCCGGGTGCTGCAACGATTCACGCCCCCTCTCTCGATAACAGAGGGCGGAGCCCTCTCCTGTTATCGGGAGAGGGGGCAGGCGAGTGTAACGAGCCGGGGGTGAGGGCTATGTAACCGGAATCGCGGCCCCATTCGGCTCCTCGGCGGTGCCGGAGCAGAGGCGGACGATTTGAGCGGCGACGGTCTCCGGCTTGATCCAGGAGGCGGCGTCGGCGTTGGGCATGGAGGCGCGGTTGGCGGGGGTGTCCAGCGTGCCCGGGAGGACGGCGTACGAGCGGACGCCGGAGGGGCCGTATTCTTCCGCGATCACCTCGCTCAGCGTGAGGAGCGCGGACTTGGAGACGGCGTACGCCCCGTTGTTCGCCCGCGACTCGCGCGCGGCGCGCGAGGAGACGAAGACCAGCGTGCCGCCCCCCGTCATCACCGGCAGCGCCGCACGGGCGACGAGGTAGGCGGAGCGCAGGTTGAGGTCCATCATCCGGTCCCACAGGTCGGTGGGGGTGTCGCCCAGCAGGACCCCGCCGGACCAGCCGCCCACCAGGTGCGCCACCGAGTCCAGCCGCCCCGTCCACTCCACCGCCTCGCGCACGGCGGCGGCCGCGCCGCGTTCCGTGGTCAGGTCCAGGAAGCAGGTGTCCACGCGGCCGCTGAACTCTTGCGCGAAGCCGTCCATCGTGTGCGCGTCGCCCTTGTGCAGGGGGACGAAGACGCGGTGGCCGGCTTCCAGGAAGGCGCGCGTCACGGCGCGGCCCAGGTTGCCTGCGCCGCCGGTGATCATCGTCACCGGTCCCGCGGTTTCATTTTTCGGCATGGAGACGGCCGGTGGCGTGGGTGAGCTTGTTCAGGCGCACGGCGAGCGCCGGGGTGAGGTCCCGGGAGCGGAAGCGCCACCCCCA
>DASVVI010000617.1:0-3434 GCA_036386635.1 Longimicrobium sp. | reverse complement strand
CGCGGCGCTCGGCCGCGGCGGTAAACAGCGCGTACGCCTGCGTGAGCGACTGCTGGATGCGCTCGCCGCCGGCCTCAGGCGGAAGCGGACCCAGCTGCCGAAGCACCGCGTCCGGCATCCCGGTGGCGCGCGGAGTAAAGTGCAGCGCCGCCAGCTCCGCCCCCGCCCTCCAATAGTCGGCCGGGGGAGGCGGCGCCACATCCGGCACATCCTCGCCGACTGTGGGCAGAGCACCACGCAGCTCGCGGAGCCGCTCCAGCAGCCGCTCGCGCGTGCGTCCGCGCCAGGCGAGCACCAGAAAGGGATCGTCGTCGAACGCCTCGGCGAGGATGTAAAAGGTGGCCGCGATGTGCTTGCACGGGTTGGCCGCATCCGGGCACGAGCACACGGTCGTGAGCTCGTCCGGCGAGCTGGGGAAGAGCGACAGCCCCGCGGCCGTGAACGCATCCTCCACATCGCGCGGCATCTCCCCCGCCAGCAGCGCCGCAAGGAAGAGCGCCTGCCCCGCCAGCGCCTCCTCCGCGCGTGCCCACTCCTCGTCCGTGAACGGCACGAGTCCGATCTTTACCCGGTAAGGCCTGGGATCGGAGCCCTGCACCATTGCGGTCACCTCGCCCGGACTCACGCGCAGATCCATCACCTGGCCGCTGCGCGCGTAGCTCCGCCCCCGTCCGAGCCGCGACGTATCCGCCACCTCATGGAGCGCCGCGATGAAGCGCCGCGACCACCAGCTCTCACCGATGTCGCCGTGCGTGCTCCGCGCCGCGATCCCGTCTTTCGCCGGCCGCCGCGGCCCCGCGTCGAAATACCAGCTATCCGTCATCGCGTACCTCCACCGAAGAACGGCAACAACAGTCTCACGCGGAGACGCGAAGACGCGAAGGAGAGACGCGAAGTTCTTTGCGCCTTTGCGTCTTCGCGTGAGGCTTCTGTTGCTTTACTCATTCCGACACCGCATCCGCCGCGAGCGCAACGACCTGCCGAAGCTGCGCGGTGGAAAGCTCGGTCAGCCACGCCTCGCCCGCGCCCAGCACGCTCTCCGCGAGCCGCTTCTTCTCCTCGATCATCGCGTCGATGCGCTCCTCCAGTGTCCCGGCGCACACCAGCTTCCGCACCTGCACGTCGCGCCGCTGCCCGATGCGGAAGGCGCGGTCGGTGGCCTGGTCCTCCACGGCCGGGTTCCACCAGCGGTCGAAGTGGATCACGTGATTGGCCGCCGTCAGGTTGAGCCCCGTGCCCCCCGCCTTGAGCGAGAGGAGGAGGATCGACGGCCCGTCGCCCTCCTGGAAGCGCGCCACCAGCGAGTCGCGCGCCGTCTTGGAGGTGGCGCCGTGCAGGAAGGGGACCTCGCTCCCAAACCGCGCCTCCAGGTGCCCGCGCAGCAGGTGCCCCATCTCCGCGAACTGGGTGAAGACGAGCGCGCGGTCGCCCAGCTCCAGCACCTCCTCCAGGATCTCCTCCAGCCGCGCCACCTTCCCCGACCTCCCCTCCAGCGCCGACCCGTCGCGCAGGAGGTGCGCGGGATGGTTGCACACCTGCTTCAGCCGCGTGAGCGTCGCCAGCACCAGCCCGCGCCGCTCGATGCCTTCGCTCGCCTCGATGCGGGCCAGCATCTCGTCCACCGTCGCCTGGTAGAGCGACGCCTGCTCGCGCGTCAGGTTGCAAAAGACGCGCATCTCGTGCTTCACCGGCAGGTCGCGGATGATGCGGCGGTCGGTCTTCAGGCGGCGCAGGATGAAGGGGCGCGTCAGCCGCTGGAGCTCCGCCGCCCGCTCGGCGTCGTGGAAGCGCTCGATGGGTGTGGCGAAGCGGCGGCGGAAGGCGGCGACGGGACCCAGGAGCCCGGGGTTGAGGAAGTCCAGGATCGACCAAAGCTCCGCCAGCCGGTTCTCCACCGGCGTACCCGTGAGCGCGATGCGGCGCGGCGTGCGGAACGCGCGCACCGCCTGCGACTGGCGCGCCGCCGCGTTCTTGACGTTCTGCGCCTCGTCCAGCACCACGCGCCCCCACTCCACCGACGCCAGCTCGTCGCGGTCGCGCGCGGCTAGGGCGTACGTGGTGAGCACGAGGTCGCTCCCGCGCACCGCCTCCTGCAGCGCCGCCCCGCTCAGCCGCTCCGCCCCGTGGTGCACGTGCACCTTGAGCCCCGGCGCGAACCTCGCCGACTCCCTCTGCCAGTTCCCCACCAGCGACATCGGGCAGACGAGGAGCGTGGGCGGCGGGCGCATCTTTCCGCGCCCCTTCTCCGCGCGCTCGGCCATGAGGAGCGCGAGGAGCTGAACGGTGTTGTGGGTGACGATGAAGTCATCCGTCACGTAGAGTTTGTCCGGCGCATCCACGGCGATGCACTGGACCGGCTTGATCCCCGCCGGCTGGACGTCCACGATCGCGCGGCTGGGCGGGTACTTCTCCCGTCCGCGATACGTCTCCGCTTTGCGGCGCAACGCAAAGGGCGCGATCGAGTTCGGAAGGCAGATGCTCATCCTGTAAGCCGTCTGCCGGGCAGTGGGCTTCACGCGGATGCGCGCCCGCCCTCCGAGCGACTGCACCAGGAAGACCACATCCTCCGCCAACTGCCGCGAAACCGAGAGGTACTCGATGTTGTTGTCGTTGGGCCGCACGTGCCCGTCTGTGTCCAGCAGGCCCTGGAGTAGCGCGATGCGCGATTGGACCGAGGCGAATTTGTAGACGTCCGGGATGTGCTTCGTCTCGGACCGGCAGCCGAACAGCCCTAGCTCACGCAGAACATCCCGTGCTGCGTTTCGCGCGCCCCGGGCAGGACCGGAGATGCGATAGTCCACCCCTTTCGCGTAGACGAGCCGGGTGCCCTCGGGAATTCGAGCAGCGACTCGCTCCACCATCTCGGCTTCGCCGGTCGAGAAGATCACACCGTGCGCGAGCCCGCCGTCGCCCAGCAACGCGCCCAAAAGATAAGGGTCCAGCGGCAGCGCACCCTCTCGAAACTGGACCGGCGCCACCATCGGGACGAACCAGCGTGCATTCCCGGCCGCGTCCCGCAGCCGTTCGCGGATCTCCTTCAGCGGCAGCACCTTCGGCGGTGTGCCCCGCATCTTCTGCACGGGCGAGAACACGCGCCAGAGATGTTCGTCGCAGCATTCCGTGGAGCTGCCATCGCTGAAGGAGACGCGGAACACCTCGCGCTCGCCCTGCGGGTACACGCCGACGACGCTGCACGGCTCGCCCGAGCTGCCGATCACCTGATCGCCAACGCAGATGTCGCCCATCGCCTTCCACCCGTCGGGCGTGAGGACCTTTGCATCCAGGGGCTGCGCTTTCCCGAGCCCCATGTCGTCCGCCAAGCAGGCGCCCACACCCAGCCCGTCGAGGAACGCGAGCCACCCCACACCCCGGCGCTGATAGGGTCGCAGCTTGCCGTTGAAGCCCGCGGGCGTGGGGACGGGCCTTGCCTGCGC
>DASVVI010000616.1:0-3486 GCA_036386635.1 Longimicrobium sp. | reverse complement strand
CATCGGCCACGAAGTTGGAAAGGGCGTTGATGTCGTAGAAGTAGAGCTGACCGTCGCGCGCGTCGATCATGTACTCGATGCCGCCCACGTCGATGCGCGCGGCGCGCATGATCGCTTCCACCTGCTCGCGGATCTCGGCGGGGGGCTCATAGCCTTCCACGCGCAGCCCGCGCTTGGGCGCGTCCACGGCGCAGATCTGCGCGTCGAGCTCCACCCCGTCCACCCGCTGGCAGACGTCGGCGGGGCACAGGTCGAAGGAGTTGCCGGGGGTGTAGATGCGGATGCCGTACAGGTACTCGCCGCCCAGCACCTCCACGCGCACGATGCGGCTCTCCTCCTGCGGAATGAACTCCTGCACCAGCGCCACCGAGTCGATCCCCAGCTCCAGCTCGCCGGCCTCCGCGGCCGCGGCCAGCTCGGCGGCCGAGTCGAAGCGCCGCACCCCCGCGCCGCTGCCGCCGATGTTGGGCTTGATGACGATGGGGAAGCGCAGCCCCGCCGCCGCGCCCACCGCCTGCGAGGCGTGGTTGATGGCGCGCGCCTTGGGGTACGGCAGCCCCAGCCGGTGCAGCAGCGCGAGCTGGTGCGCCTTGGAGATCTCGGTCAGCCACGCATCGTAGCCGTTGATGACGCGGATCCCCTTCTCGCGCAGGAAGCCCAGGTACGAGGTGGTGTAGAAGATGGCGTTCGCGTTGCCGCGGTTGAACGCGGACGGGCTCATCCGGTTGAACACCAGCGAGTACTCCGGCTCCTCGGCCGGGTCGAAGGCGTGCTCGCCCGCGTGGATCTTGACGTACGGCGTACCCCGCCGGTCCAGTTCCGCGAAAAGCGGGCGGAACCACTCCGGGTGCTCGTAGAAGATGGCGATCGGGCGTTCAGGCGTAGCGGACATGCGGGCTCCTGTCGTGCTCTGGAGTATGTTGAAAAGCCGCAACTCCCGTGCGGGGGTCGCGGCCTCGTCGCTTCGTGGGACGGGGGTTGCCTCACCCTTCCGTCGGTCAGTTCATGCCGACCCGTTCCCACGCACGCGCGCCGCGCCCCTCTGCCGGCGATGCCGGCAGGGACAGCAGCACATGCGCATGGAAGCGTGGTTCGCCATGCGTTCGAGTGTAAACGGTTGCGCGGAAACGGGCAAGGGGGTGCCGGGCCAGCGCCGCGCGCCGGGGCCCGCCTGTGGGCGAGAGTAGCCCCATCCTTGCAGCCGCGTGCCGCCATGAAAGCGACCATCTACGCCCGCGTCACGGGCGCCAAGCTCCGCCACCTGGTGCCCCCCGCCTACCGCGACGCCGTCACCGCCGACACCCGGCCGGAGGGCGAATATTCGCTCCTCCTCTTCGCCCACACCCCGCGCGACGTGGTCCCCTCGCCGCCGGTCCGCAAGGCGCTCGGCCGCCTGGACACTCCCGCGCCCGACGGCATCCTCGCCGTGGGCACCGTCTTCACCGAGGAAGCCCTTGATCTCCTCGCCGCCGCCGGCGCCCGCCCCATCGCCTTCCGCAAAGCCAAGTGGACCGACGAGTCCGCGCGAGCCCGCCAACTCTAAGGAGGAGCCATGAAGAACGAGCTGTTCGATGAACTGGTTGGAAGCGTCGAAGAGGCAGGCGCGTACCTGCGAGGCGAGCAGGCTGCTGCCGCGGTGAGCTTCGTGGGCGAGCCGGACCCCCGCGCGATCCGCGAGCGGCTCGGGCTGACGCAGGATCGGTTTGCCGCCGCGCTCTGCATCAGCGTGACGACACTTCAGGACTGGGAGCAGGGGCGTCGCGAGCCCAGCGGGCCGGCCATGCGGCTCCTCCAGATCGCGGCGAAGCACCCGGACATCATCCTCGAAACCGCGTAGCCTGGGTTCGCGCCTCCGCGCCCTAACGTTCCGCGAGTCGGATCTTCACCACCACCTTGCGGACGTCGTGGCGCGCGCCGGCCATGCAGCCGGGCTTGTGCGCGTCTTCGGGGAAAAAGAGCGCGGCATCGCCGGGGTTGAGGAGGAGGGAGGAGCTCACCTTCGGCTCCTCGAAGAAGATGATGTCGTTTTCGTCGCTGTACGGCTCGGCGACGGTGAGGCCGTCCGCGGGGAGGTAGAGGATGCGCTCGGCGCCGGAGGCGATCCACTGCACGTCGGCGTGGCGGCGGTGGGCCTCGAAGCGCTTCTCGGTGGACGGGCCCGTGGCGTACGAGGAGACCAGCGCGAACACGCGGTCGCCGTCGATGGCGTGGCGGCCGTCGGGGAGGGCGGGGTCGAACGCGCGGAGCCAGGCGAGCGCCTCCGACATCCCCGGGAGGGCGGGGAGGTAGCGGTCGGCGTAGTGGAGGGGGGTGTGGATCACTCGCCGCGCTCCACGTGGTCGATTCCCTGCGCGGTGATGCGGACGGTCAGGCCGTGGCGCCCGGTCGTCATCACGAAGCCGTGGTCCTCGTGGTAGCGGACGATGCGCTCCGCGTCCTGCCGCGTGAGCTGGAGCGCGTCGGCGAGATCGTAGCCGTCCAGGTATTCGCTGTCGCCGTGCTCGCTGGCTTCGTACAGGCGCTCCAGGAAGCGGCGGCGGTTCTCGCGGCGCGCGTGGACGTCGTCGTTCATCCGCCGCTCGCGGTGAAGAAGACCTGCGTCCAGTACTCGCCCGCCACGCCCACGCCGGTGTGGGTCAGCGCGCAGTTCTCGATGTTGGCGCGGTGCCCGGGGCTGTCGATCCAACCGCGCACCGTGGCCTCCGCTCCGCCGCCGTTCATGGCGATGTTCTCCGCGGCGCGCGAAAAGCTGAGCCCCTGCGCCCGCATGCGGTCCCACGGCTGCGTGCCATCGGACGAGGTGTGGCTGAGGTCGTGGCGGCGCGCCATGTCCTCGCTGTGCCGCTGGGCCGCGCGCGCCGCCCCCTCGCTCCACACCAGCGGCGCGCACCCGCGGCTCTGCCGGTGCCGGTTGATCGCGGCGTGCACGGCCTGCGCATCGTTCGCCGGCGATGCCGGCGCGCTCGCCACCGTCGGCGATCCGCCGCGCGCGGGCGGGGCAATCGTCGTGGGGGGAACGCACGCGGCCTGGAGCGCGAGAGCGGCCAACATCATCCATGTCCTCATTTCTTCATCCCGTTCAGCAGCTCGATCATACGCACGTCCCAGGGATCGCCCGTGGGGTCGTCGTCGGCGATCTCGGGGTTCTCCTGCGGCGTCTCCAGGATCAGCGGGATGTCGCGGCTGCGGGGGTCGGCCAGGAGCCATCCGAACGCGTCCGCGCCGATCTCGCCTTCGCCGATCAGCAGGTGGCGGTCCTTGTTGCTCCCCAGCGTCCCCTCGCTGTCGTTGAGGTGGATGAAGCCGGGGTGCTCGCCGGTCGCCTCCTCCCACTCGTCCAGGATCTCGGCGACCCGCTTCTTCGATTCGTTCAGCGGATAGCCGGAGGCGAAGAGGTGGCAGGTGTCCAGGCCGTATCCGGTGCGCTCGCGCAGCTCGTCTGGGACGTGGCGCAGGATGTCGCCCACCTCGGCCGCGGTGCGGCCG
>DASVVI010000615.1:0-6421 GCA_036386635.1 Longimicrobium sp. | reverse complement strand
CCGTTGTTCTCTCTCTGCGTCTCCGCGCCTCCGCGTGAGACAAGTGGTTAGGATGCCCGCCGGTCCCGCTAAATGGAATTACGGCCCGGTTTTCGTCCACAGGAGGACGACGCCGCAGGCGGCGCCGGTGATGTTGTACTGCGCGGGGACGGTGGCGGGGCTGGGGTACGCCTCGATGCCTGCCAGGCTCTCCGGGTTGATGAAGGAGAGCATGTCCTCGCGCGAGCTGCTGCGCGAGGGGACGAGGATGTTGTCCAGGAAGATCAGCGGTCCGTCGCAGGATCCCCTCATGCTGGACGGGCCGCGGTTGGTCGAGATCTCATAGTACCCGCGCCGCGTCATGATCACGGAGAACCCGCGCATCCGCCGGAAGAGATCGACCGTCTTGGCCGGGCGGAGCCGGTCGATGGCTTCGCCGGTCATGAAGGCGCCAAATCCCGCGCGCTGCCTGCTGTAGAAGCCGTTCCGCGCCAGCGTCTGGTCGTTTCGCGCGGCGGTGCCCGAGACGCCGGCGAGCGCCACCGGTTCGCTCCTGAGAGTGATGGTGCGCGCCACCGTCTCGCCCGCGCGGAACTCGACCGCCACCCGCCCCGCGGTGTAGCCGATGCGCGACGCCGACACGATGCGGTTTCCGGCCGGCACCCGGTCCATGCGGCCGATCCCCCGGTCGTTGGTGGTCACGGCGTAGTTGACGCCGGCGATCTCCACCCGCGCGTTCGCGACCGGCGCTCCCGCCGAGTCCAGCACCGTCACGTCGAGGCGCGCCTGGCCGTGCACCGCCGTGGGGAGCGCCAGCAGTGCGAGGATGAGGAGGAGCGGAGTGCGTGTGCGAGTCATGGCAGGGCGGGGGCAGGGCGGGATGATGCCGGGGGGCGGGCGCGCGATGCACCCGCCCACAGCATAACCGCGTCCGGCCGGGCCGTCCAGAAGCCCACGATGAGGATCAGCGCCGCGCCCAGTGCTGGTAGACGGTGCGCGCCATGGCCGCCATGTGGGGCGCCACCCGCGCCGTCTGCCCGGACGGGTTGCGGACGAAGATCGCGAGCAGGACGTGGCCCTTGCCGTTGGGAAGGGTGATGATCCCGATGTCGTTGATCGCGCCGATCCCCGAATCCCCGCCCCAGGTGCCGGTCTTGTGCGCGACGGGTGTGCCCGCGGGGACTCCCGCCACGATGCGGTTCGCCGGGTTCTCGCTGCGCGTCATGTACCCGACGAGGCGTTCGCGGCTGGCGGGGGAGAGAAGGGGGCCCGCCCAGATGGCGCGGAGGAGCGCCACCGCGCCGTCGGGCGTCATGGTGTCGCGTGGATCGTCCGCGCGCAGGCGGTTCGGCGACAACTCGCGGGTGAGGCGCGTGTAGGGCCGGTCCACGCGCACGCCGCGGATGCCGCCGCGCGCCAGCTCCGCCGTGACCGCGGCGGGTCCGCCCATCAGGCGCTGGAGTGCGTCGTTGGCGGTGTTGTCGCTCACGGAGACGGCGCTGCGCACGAGGGCCTCCACCGTCATCCGGGCGCCGTTGGGGTTCCGGTCGCGGATCGGGCTGGGGCCCTGCGACATCCCGGATACGGGGATGCTCACGGTGTCGCCCAGCCGGATCTCGCCGCGGTCCACACGGCGGAGCACGGCGACGGCAAGGGGCAGCTTGGTGACGCTCGACATGAAGAAGCGCTCCGTCGCGCGCAGGTCGACCGTCTCGCCCGTCTCCAGGTGCACGGCGCGCAGGCCCACGACTCCGCCCGTCGCGCGGGCGTGCGCCTCCAATTGCGCTCGAAGCTGCGCCGTCGCGGGTGAGGCGCGGTTGGCGGTTTGTGCGAGGACGGGAGCCGCGCAGCCGAGCAGGGCGGCGATGAAGAGCGTGGGGCGGTGGAAGCTCATGCGAGTCGCTCCAGGTCGGATGGTGTACGAATGCGTTCGTAGTGAATGCACTTCGACAGTATACGATGTGATTCGTAGACGCAAGGGTTAATGTCTGTCGGGTATGAAATCTCCTGGATGAAACCGAAGCTGTTGACTCCACGAACCTCATCGTATTACAATACCGGCAGCGGCTCCGTGCGGGCCGATGTACCCGCTCCCCGACCGACATGCCACGCCGGGACCTTCCGCTGCCCACCGAAGGCGAGCTCCGCATCCTGCGCGTGCTGTGGGATCGCGGCGCGAGCACCGTGCGCCAGGTGCTCGACGCGCTCCCGGGCGACGACACGGGCTACACGACGGTGCTCAAGCTCCTGCAGATCATGTACACCAAGGGGCTGGTGATCCGCGACGAGCGGGAGCGCACGCACGTGTACGCCGCCGCCGTCCCGCCCGAGACGACGCAGCGGCAGCTCCTGGCCGACTTCACCGAGAAGGCGTTCGGCGGCTCCGCGCTGGGGCTGGTGATGCACGCTCTCTCGCCCGAGGTCGCGTCGCCCGCGGAGCTGGAGGAGATAAGGCGGATGGTGGCGCGGCTTCCGGCACCGGAGGGCGAGTGAGCGCGTGGGCGCACGTCGTGGGGTGGGCGCTCGTCCACTTCCTCTGGCAGGGCGCGCTGATCGCCCTCGTCTTCGCGGGGGTGAACCGTGCCGCGCGCCACTCCGCGCCGTCGATTCGCTACTGGGCCGCGTGCGCCGCGCTGGGGCTGATGATGGCCGCCCCGCTCGCGACCGGCGCCTGGATCGCCCGCGCTGCCCTCGGCGTGACCGCGGAGGCGGCGAAGCTGTCGGGCGAAGGTTGGCGGTCGATGCCGCTGGCGGAGGCGGAAGCGCGTCCCGCAGATGCCGCGAAGGAGGCGGCGACGCTCGCGCCCGTCCGCCTGGCGCGGCGCACCACCGTCGCCATCGAGCCGCTGGTGCCGGGGCTGGCGGTGGGATGGGCGGTGGGCGTGCTCCTCCTCTCGCTGCGCCTGCTGGGCGCGTGGCTCTGGGTCAGGCGGCTCGCGCGGCGTGGACTGCTCCCCGTGCCGGCGGAGTGGAGCGCGACGCTGGCGCGGCTGCGTGCGCAGCTGAGGATCCGCCGTCCCGTCGGCCTCTGGATCTCGCCGCACGTGGGCGGGCCGGCGCTGATCGGCTGGCTCAGACCCGTGATCCTCCTTCCTCTCAGCGCGTCGAGCGGGCTCACTCCGCGCCAGGTGGAGCTCATCCTGCTTCACGAGCTGGCGCACGTGCGGCGCTGGGACTACGCCGTGAACCTGGCGCAGCGGCTCGCGGAGACGCTCCTCTTCTACCATCCCGGCGTGTGGTGGATCTCCGCGCGCATCCGCGAGGAGCGCGAGCACTGCTGCGACGACGCGGTGGTAAAGCGGGCCAGCGTGCGCGACTACGTCCTGGCGCTGCTCGCGATGGAGGAGGCGCGCCGTCCGGTGCCCGCCCTCGCGCTGGGCGCCGGGGGGGCGTCGCTGGTGGCGCGTGTGAGTCGCCTGACCAACCCCGCGCGCCGCACCGACACGGCCGGACGCACGCCGGTCGCGCTCGCGGCGGCGGCGTCTCTGCTCGCGCTGGCGGCGGCGCGGCCCTCGCCGGCTCCCGTCGATACGCCGCCCCCGGCGCCGAGCCTGTGCGGCGCGGATGCGGCACCCGCCGGGCTGACTCTGTGCGCGGGGCTGGGGCGCGAGGCGGCGGGGCTGCTGCGCGGCACCGGGCACGCGGGCGCCGTCATCGTGCAGGACGTGGCCACCGGCGCGGTCCTCGTCTCCACGCAGTCCGCGGCCGGCGGCGACTCGGTCGACGTCACGCAGGCGGCGCTCCCGGCATCGCTGTGGAAGCTGGCCATTGCCGCCGCGTGGTGGGACCGCGGCTGGCCGAGCGAGGAAATGGAGTGTCCGTCTGCGGCGAGGGTGGCGGGGCGCCGCATTTCGAACCCGGGAAGGCCTCCCGGCGTCCGCATTCTCGTGCCCGAGGAGATGCTCGTCTACTCGTGCAACACGGCGGCGGTGGAGATGGCGCTGCGGCTGAGCCGCGATGGGGGGACGGAGCGGCTCGCGGCGCAGCTCGGCCGCATGGGCTTCCCCGTTGCAGGGCTCGACGCGCGGGAGGCGCCGGACCCGTCTTTCTGGGCGAGCTCCTCCCCCCGCTTCCGCCGCGCCATGGCACCGCTTGCCGCGACCGTCCACGTCGGCGGCGCGGCGACGATGGCGGACCTGGCGCTGGGCAAGGAAGCCGCGCGCGTCACCCCGCTCCACTTCTCGCGGTTCCTGCAGGCGGTGGGTAACGGCGGCGTCATGCGCGCGCCGACCATCGAGGCCGCGCTCGCTGGGAGCGGCGCCGCGGTGCGGGTGATGCAGCCCTCGACCGCCGCCAAGCTGCAGCGCGCCATGCTGCGCACGGTGGAGGCGGGAACGGCACGGGCGGCGGCCGGCACGCAGCCCGGTGCCTGGCGCCTCGGCGGCAAGACCGGCACGACCGCCTCCCCCCGTGGCGTGCAGGGCGATGGGTGGTTCGCGGGGCTCGTCTTCGACCCGGCCGGGCGGGCGCGCTACACCGTGCTCGCCTACCTGCGCCAGGGCGGCCCCGGCGGCGAGCAGCCCACGCGCCTGGCCGCCGAGGTGGCGAAGCGTGCGATCCCGGGCCAGTAAGGATCAAGATGTCACGCGAAGGCGCAAAGACGCCAAGGAAAGACACGGAAACAATTTCTTTGCGCGTCGGCTTCTACGAAATAGTTCGTACAGGAGAGTCAGGATGCGTTTTCCGCTCTTCCTCGCCACGCTCGCGTTGCTCCCCCATGCGACTGCCGCTCAGATGCCGGTCGAGCCGGTGTACTCGGCGGCGGACACCGGGGCGGTTGCATTCACACACGTCACCGTCATCGATGGACGCGGCGGGCCGTTGCTGCGGGACGTGACGCTCGTCGTCCGGCGCGGCATGATCCAGAGCATCGATTCGGCGCCGGCTCCGGCGGGGGCGCGGGAGATCGACCTGCGCGGGCACTTCGTGCTGCCGGGGTTCATCGACATGCACGCGCACGCAGCCTACCTGCGCTGCATCACGCCGGGCGAGCACCGCTGGGACCGGCCGCTCTCCGTGCGGATGATGCGCCTGCTGCTCGCGTCCGGCATCACCACCGCGCGGAGCCCGGCCACTCCGACCGCCCTGGGAGTGCGGCTGCGCGACGGGGTTGCATCGGGGGCGCTGCTGGGGCCGCGCTTCTTCGTGGCGGGCGAGGCGATCTTTGATGGTTCGTGGAGCGCCGCACAGGTGCGCGACGAGGTGCGGACGCAGGCGGCGGCGGGCGTCGACTACATCAAGGTCTACGCGGGGCTCGGGCCCGATGCCGTCGCCGCGGCGGTGGCGGAGGCGCACCGCTGGGGGTTGCCGGTGATCGGGCACCTGCAGCGCACCACCTGGACCGAGGCGGCCGAGCGCGGGATCTCCTTCATTACGCACGGCGCCAACTGGTCGCCCGCGCTCCTTCCGGCACCCGCGCGCGAGCGATACGAGCGGCTTGCTCGCGAGGACGGGATGCGCGCTCGCATCGACTGGATGGAGGCACTCGACCCACGCGCGGCGGTGATCGACACCATGATCGCCACGCTGGTGCGGCACGGCGTCTCCATCGACCCGACTCTGGTTGCGTACGATTCCAAGTTTTCCGGCCCGAGCCCGCGGTACACGGCCAATCCCGCCCTCGCGCACGTTCCCGAGCTCCACGACGATTGGAAGCGGTGCGGCGCGCCCACTCGCGGGTGGAGCGCGGCGGATTTCGAGCGCGCGCGAGCAGCCTGGCCGAACCTCCTCCAGCTCACCCGGCGGCTCCACGAAGGCGGCGTGATGCTGACGACCGGCTCGGATGCGACCAACGGCTGGGTGATTCCGGGCGAGAGTCTCCACCAGGAATTCGAGCTGCTGGTGGAGGCCGGCATCCCGTCCGCGGCCGTCCTCACCATGGCGACCTGGAACGGTGCGCGCGCGCTGGGGATCGAGGAGGAGGCGGGGAGTGTGGAGGCAGGGAAGCGCGCGGACCTGGTCATCCTGCGCGCCAACCCGCTCGACTCCATCGCCAACACGCGCTCCATCCGCTACGTCGTACTGGGGGGTCGCGTGTACCGGCCCGAGGACCTTGTCGCCGGCGCGCTGCCCAGCCGATAGCGAAAAACAGGTCTCACGCGGAGACGCGGAGACGCGGGAGGGAGAGAACCTGGACGCTTTTCCCCCATCTTGTCATCCTGAGCGACGCGCCTCCCGGATCTCGCCACGACACCGTACTCTGGCGCGAAGCGAAGGATCTACTGCGCGTGACGAGGGGCTCGTCCCCGGACGCAGTCCTCCTGCCCCGCCGGCTAGATCCTTCGGTCGCCGCCGGAGTGCGGAGTGCCGTCGAGGTCGCGGTGGCGGCTCCCTCAGGATGACAGGGGGTCGGCAGTCGCCCACACATTTCTGTCATCCTGAGCAAAGCGCCTCCCGGATCTCGCCACGACACTGTACTCTGGCGCGAAGCGAAGGATCTACT
>DASVVI010000614.1:0-2862 GCA_036386635.1 Longimicrobium sp. | reverse complement strand
GAGCCGCCGGCGCGGATTCACGAGCCGCACGCGGGACTTTCTGCGGCGAGCGAAGGATCTAGCCTGCGATGCAGGAGGACGGCGCCGCACGCCGGACCCCTCGCAACGCGCAGTAGATCCTTCGCTACGCGCCAGATGTTTGAGCACGGGCGAGGGTGGTGAGGCGCGTCGCTCAGGATGAAAAAGGGCTCCGGGCCTTTGCACTTCGGGGGCATCCCGCGTACTTTGGGCGCGTTTCCCGGACGCCGAGGGTGGGGTCCGGGGCGCGGGGCTCCGGGGGACGGGGCGCCGCCCACCATCCGAGATCCAGAGGTGCACTTTGGCGGATACGAGCTTCGACATCGTGGTCATCGGCGCGGGCCCCGGCGGGTACGTCGCCGCCATCAAGGCCGCGCAGCTGGGCTACAAGACGGCGTGCGTGGAGGAAGACGCGCTCGGCGGCATCTGCCTCAACTGGGGGTGCATCCCCACCAAGGCGCTGCTGGAGAGCGCGGCCATGATCACGCACCTGGGGCACGCCCAGGAGTTCGGCGTCACCGTCGGCGAGATCAAGACCGACCTCGCGCAGGCCGTCAAGCGCTCGCGCCAGGTGAGCGAGCGGCTGGTGAAGGGGATCGGCTTCCTCTTCAAGAAGAACAAGATCACCCACCTCCCCGGGCGCGGGCGCCTCGCCGGCGGGGGGAAGGTGGAGGTGACGGCCAAGGACGGGTCGAAGTCCACCGTCGCGGCCAAGCACATCATCATCGCCACCGGCAGCAAGCCGCGCGACCTGCCCTTCCTGCGCATCGACCACGACCGCGTGTGGGACTCCACTGACGCCATGATCCCGCAGTCGCCGCCCAGGACGCTGGCGGTGGTCGGCGCGGGGGCCATCGGGATGGAGTTCGCGGACGTGCACAGCGCCTTCGGCACGCAGATCACCATCATCGAGGCCGCCGACCGCGTCCTGCCGCTGGAGGACAAGGACGTCTCGGCCGTGGTGGAGAAGGCGTACCGCAAGCGCGGGATGACGATCCTGACCGGCGCCAAGCTGGAGAAGGCGGACATCGGCAAGGACGGCGTGACGCTCACGGTGAAGACGGCCAAGGGCGAGACGCAGACGATCCAGGCGGAGCGCGTCCTTTCCGCCATCGGCCGCGTGCCGCTGACGGAGGACATCGGGCTGGAGACGGCGGGGGTGAAGCTCACCGACCGCGGCTTCATCGAGGTGGACCGGCAGCTCCGTACCAGTGTGGAGGGGATCTATGCCATCGGCGACGTGGCGGGGCCGCCGCTGCTGGCGCACAAGGGCTCGCACGAGGGCGTAGCGTGCGTGGAGGCGATCCACGGCGACAAGCACGCGGGGATCGACTACTCCAACATCCCCAACTGCACCTACTGCCACCCCGAGGTCGCTTCGGTCGGCCTCACCGAGGCGCAGGCGCGCGAGAAGGGGCACGACGTGGAGATCGGCTCCTTCCCCTGGAGCGCCAACGGACGCGCGCTCACGGCCGGCGACTCGGAAGGGTTCGTCAAGGTGATCCGCGACAAGAAGTACGGCGAGATCCTGGGCGCGCACCTGGTGGGCCCGCACGCCACCGAGCTGATCGCCGAGTTCGTGGTCGGGCGGCACCTGGAGGCCACCATGGAGGAGATGGACCGCGCAATGCACCCGCACCCCACGCTTTCCGAGGCGGTGGCGGAGGCGGCGCTGGCGTCCATGGGGCACGCGCTGCACATCTGAGGAGTGCGGAGGGCAGAGCTGGACACGGAGGCGCGGGGCAGCGGATGCTCTCCGCGCCTCCTTTGTTTATGTGGCGTTGCGGCCGCAGCCGCGGGATAAATCCCCCGGCTGGAACTACGGGAAGACGGCTGAAGCCGTCTCGAGTGGCTGCGTGGTGTGTTCGTTTTGCGGAGTGTGTCGTCCTAGCTGTTGTGCGGGCTTCGCTCGCCCGGGCCGCGGGGGGGGGTGAGAAGTTTTCTTTGTCTTTCCTCCGTGTCTCTGTGTCTCTGTGTCTCTGTGTGAGATTGCTGTTTTCCGTCCTCCCGAGCCTGTCCATGATGCCCAGTCTCCGACGTCTTCTCGCCGCCGCCGTGGTCGCCGCGGCCGTGTTCGCGCCCTCGCAAGGGGATGCGCAGCGGGTCGTGCGCGTTCCGCCGCTGTATCCCACGTTCCGGCCGCCGGTCGTCGGGGCGGGGGTGGTGGATACGACGGGGCTCCAGTTCCGCGTGTCGCAGGGGCGGGTGCTGGGGCCGGCGGCACTCCCCGCCACGCAGGGGGAGCGGATCAGCGCGCTGGAGGCGGCGCGGGTGCTGGCGCGCGCACGGCCGCTGGCGCCCGATTCGGTGGCGCGCGACAGCTTCCACTTCCCCGCGCAGACGATGCCCGCGCCGCGAGCCGGAGCCACGGTGGTCACCGGCTTCCCCGCGCGCGACACGGCGGGGTCGGTGCCGGTGCCTCGGATGGGGACGGGTGCGCTGACGGTTACGCGCCGCGCGCCGGAGGGGGAGGTGCCGCTGGGCGCGGAGGTGACGATCGCCTTTTCGCAGCCGATGGTGCCGCTCTCGTCCGTCGGCAACGTGGAGGCGCGGGCGGTGCCGGCGCGGCTCTCTCCGCAGGCGCCGGGGCGGTGGCAGTGGATCGACGTGAGGACGCTGCGCTTCGAGCCGCAGGGGCGCCTTCCGATGGCGACGGAGTTCACGGTGGAGATCCCCGCCGGTACCACGTCGGCCACGGGCGGGCGGCTGGCGGAGGCGGTGCGCTGGACCTTTGCCACGCCCGCGCCCCGCGCGACGGGCGGCTGGCCATACGGCGGCGCGACAGGATTGCGGCCCGTGATCGTCGCCCGCTTCGACCAGAACGTGAACCCCGCGGCCGTCCTC
>DASVVI010000613.1:0-6225 GCA_036386635.1 Longimicrobium sp. | reverse complement strand
CCGTCACCCTTTGCCTTCGCCAGAATACAATAGGGACAAAATTTTGGGAGTCACCGATCGGGGTTCTTACCCCGGCGTGTTGAACCCTGTTTGCCAACACGTAGTTCTTGTCCGTGTGATGTGGGCGCTGGAACCGTCAATTCAATCCGTAGCGTAACATCGAAGGATACTGGACCGTGGCAGCACGGCGGTACGATCGGAATGTCCGGGTGAGAGAAGAGGCGCAGAGAATTCTCTGTGCCTCTTTTATCGTGTGCCACTAGGCACATACATGACTCCGTTTTGATCACAATGGAGTATTTGCGTCGGACCCACGCGTGCGCGGGGTTGGCCGGCCGGGCTTTCCGGCGACTTGTTTCCCTAACGCCAATAGGCACGTTTTCAACGATAGACGCACCGATACAGACAGCTTACAATGCGCCGTGATTTCGCTGCGTTAGATGAGCGGCGACCCACTCGACCCGGGCGAGCACGGATGAACCGACGACGCACCAGCGAAGCGGAGTTGCCCCACGCTCCTCTCGAGTTCGCATATCCCCTCGCCGTCCCCGGCCCGGGTGCGGAAGCGGAGTGCGTGCTCGTCGAGGTGCCGACGGAGCATGCACTCCTCGTGCTGCGGACGTTGCGGCTCGTGCACGCCTGGACGCGCGGCCCCGACGCAGTTGCGGCGATCTTTCGACGTGAGACGCTGGACGCCTGGGAAGAGGCTCTCATCGCGGACCCATTTGACGGCGCAGACGGGCTTTGGGCCCCCCTTGCGGTTATTGCAGGCGAGGTGCGGCGTCCGGAACGCGCCGATCCCACACTCATTGCACAAGCCTGCCTCTCCGCCTCCGACTGGGCTCTTGGCGTACGCGCAGAGCGGACCGCGTTGCTTTGGGCTGAAGCTGCCGCGCTCGCGCGCCCAAGCAACGCGCGGTACGCGTGGATCGCGGGCAGACTCGCGCGCAACCAGTCCCGGCTCCGTGAGGCAGAACTCTGGCTACGCCGTGCCGCGCGTGTGGCAGCTTGGGCAGGGGATTGGGAAACCCAGGACCTGGCCTTCAACACTCTGGGGAATTTGCATGCTCACCAGGGTGCATATGACCGCGCACTTCGCTACCTCACCCGTGCACTCACCCTCGCAAAGCGTCGCAGGATGACGGACCGGGAAGGGGCTGTGAGTCATGACCTGTTCGTGGTTCTCATGACTACGGGCGATCTCCCGAAGGCGGAAGTACACGCGCTACGGGCGTACGACCTCTACGGCGCTGATCATCCGAACCTCCGGCGGCTGGCGTACGATATCGCTCACCTGTGGGCGGAGCAGGGTCGGTTCACGGCCTCGCTCCCAGTGCTGAACGCACTCGCACCTCATTTTCCGGAGCCTGATCTTGAGCTGCGTGTCCGGGCGGCCACGGCACGTGCGGCAGGGGCCGAGGGAAGGGTCGCGGAGTTCACTGCCGCCTGGCAGCGCGCCTGGGAGCTGGTGCGTGACCATGAGGCGGAGATGCAATCGGCGCTTCCTTCGATCCTGATAGATCTGGGCCGGGGTGCAGCGAGCCTTGGAGCGTGGGCACAGGCGACTCAGGCACTGAACCTCGCGCTTGAGCGTGCGCAGGAGCAGGGCGTGAACGATGCCGCCGTCGACGCCGAATTGCTCCTCGCGATGGTGCGTAGGCATGAGCGGGCAGAGGTGTCCCGTCCGGTGCCATTGGCAAGTGCTGCTCGACACCTGTCCGCCGCTTTCGTGCGGTCGCTCTCCATGGCGAAGATTGAATAGAACTCTCAGGGCAGGCAGATGGCCCGGGCCGGCGACGCTCCGCCCCCGGGCCGGGCAGAGATCGAGCTCAGGTCCCTGAGCCCATGGTGTTGCCGCCGGCGTTCACCGCGGGCGGGGCGGGAGGGGGCGGGGTGGGGTCTGGAGTTTCGTTGAACGATGCACCGTTGGCAGGCGGTGCGGTGCTGACCGGGTCGCCTGCGCAGGCACCGAGGATGACCAGCGGCAGGGCTAGGAACAGGGCGCGAGCGTGCTTCATGGAAGGCTCCGGACACGGGGAAAAAGATGCGAGCGTTTAAAACTCGCCTGTGCCCTGTGGAGTGACAACACACTGATCGCGTAAAACGTGTGCCTGAAGTGCACCCGCCTGCCCTCGTCTCATCATACTCGGAGTGACACGATGCCTCAAACTGGAAACAATGCCGGCGCGCCGAGGCGTGTACTTGTGCAGGGTGATGCTGCCCTGGGTGCTCTTGCGCAAATGGCACCGCCCTTCGTTTCAGAGGTTTTATCGCGGGCAGATCTCCTCTATGCTGCCCGGAGCGCACCTCCGTCCGCGGTCATCCTAGTCGAGCCGTTCGCAGGAGCAACACCAGCGCCTGAAGCTTGGGTCCGCGATCTGGCCGCGGCGGCTCCGCTCGTGCCGATCGTCGCCTGCACCCCGTTCCGTCCGACGCACATGCCGGGTATCACTACGCTCCTCGCCTGGGGGGTGACTGACATTGCGGATGTGGAGTTCGAAGGGACCTCAGCGTCCATCCGGCAGCGACTGCTGGATACCCATGCCAAGCCGTTCAAGCGTCTTTTGGAGCAGCGCCTCTCGCGTCGTGTCTCTCAGAACGGGCTGACCCTGCTTCGGGCGGCGGCAGCGGTCGCAGTTGACGGGGGTACGTCAGTCGGTCTCGCGAGGGCGGTGGGTTGCAGCGACAGGACCGTCCCCGGGTGGTGCGCACGGGAGGGGCTGCCCTCACCTCGGCGACTCCTCGCATGGATGCGGGCACTTCTCGCCGTCGCCCTCCTTGAGGAGCGCCACCGGAGCATCGTTCAGGTGGCGCACTGTGTCGGCTTTGCCTCGGACCACCCACTGCGCCGCGCTTTGCGTGAACTGCTCGGTGGGGATGTCCCGCCTCGGGATCGCACCTTCGCGGGCGCGATGGAGCTGCTAAACGCAGAGCTTCGAGACCTGCGCAGCCGCGCCCGACGGAGATCCCCCGTCGGGCGCGTTGCGTGAGGCGCGGGGTGGCCGTGTCAGCTGCGTTCCATAGAGTCGTCAACTCGACCAGTGCGGACTGCTCAGGCCGTGCCGTGGCCTGTGAGCTGGCGGCCGCCGATGACGTGGAGGTGCAGGTGCGGGACCGTCTGGCCGCCCTCGTCGCCGATGTTGATGACGACGCGATAGCCGGTATTCGCGACGCCCGCCTGCTCGGCGACGGTGCGCGCGGCGAGGAGGAGGCGGCCGGCGAGCTCCAGGTCCGCGTTGGCCAGGTGGGCGACGGACTGGACGTGCTTGCGGGGGACCACCAGCACGTGCACGGGGGCCGCCGGGTGGATGTCCGGGAAGGCGACGACGTGCTCGTCCTGGTACACCAGCTTCGACGGGATCTCGCCCGCGGCGATCTTGCAGAAGATGCAGTCGGTCATTGGACTCTCACGGAGGATGCGACCGGCACCAGGAGGGCGCTCCACCACTCGTCCTCCTCGTCGGTGGTCTGCATGCGGAAGCCAGCGGCCTCGGCGTCGCGCAGGACGTCGGCGTGCTCGCTGAGGAGGATGCCGCTCACGATCAGCCGCCCGTCCGGCGAGCCGCCCAGCGCGTCGCGAAAGGCGGGGAGGAGCGGGCGGATGACGCCGCTGAGGATGTTGGCGAGCACCAGGTCGAAGCGCCCCAGCTCCGCCATCATCCCCGGCTCCGCGAGCGCCTCCACGATGCGGACGCGTCCGGCGGTGCCGTTCTGCTCGATGTTCTCCAGCGCGTTGATGTTGGCGTCGGGGTCGTACTCCACCGCCACCGCTTCCGACGCGCCCAGCCGCACCGCCGCGATGGCGAGGATCGCGGAGCCGGAGCCGACGTCCAGCACGCGGTCGCCCTCGCGCACTACGCGGTCGAGGAGGCGCAGGCAGCCGCGCGTAGTGGCGTGCTCGCCGGTGCCGAACGCCATCTGTGGATCCACGTCGAGCACGATCTGGCCGGGGGCAGCGTCCCACTCCGTCCACGTCGGCTTCACCACCAGGCGCGGCGATAGGACGCGCGGGGCCAGCCCCTGCTTCCAGGTGCGGGCCCAGTCTTCGTTCTCCTGCCAGTGCCACGACAGCTCGGGGGACGCGCCGTCCGGCAACGCCTCCGCGAGGGCAGCACGCGCCTGTTCGACGAACGCGTCTGGATCATCGGGCGGCGCGAGGTAGGTGACCAGCGCGTCGGCCGTCTCCTGCACCGCCCCGGCGCCGAGGCCGACGAGCGCCTCGCCGGCCAGCGCGCGCAGATCGGGATCGTCCAGCCGCACCGACAGCACGAGCCAGCGGTCGGGAACGCTCACGCGGCGAACACGTCCTTGACCCGGCTCCAGAAACCGCTCGGCCGGTCGCCGGTTGGCACGGGGCCCTCCAGCTCCGCGAGGCGGCGGAAGAGCTCCTCCTGCTCGGCGGAAAGCTCGGTGGGCGTCCACACGTGGATGCGGACGTGCTGGTCGCCCTTGGGGCCGCCGCCGAGCTGCGGAAGGCCCTTGCCGCGCAGCGTGAGCACGTCGCCGCTCTGCGTGCCGGCGGGGATGCGCACGCGCTCGTCGCCGTACACGGTGGGGACGTCCACCTCCTGCCCCAGCGCCGCGGCGCTGAAGGAGAGCGGGAGGTCGAAGACGAGGTCGGTGTCCTCGCGCTCGAAGCGCGGATCGTCCTCCACCTCGATCACCGCGATCACGTCGCCGCGCGGGCCGTTGCGCGGGCCCCCATTCCCCTGGCCGCGCAGGGTGAGGTAGTTGTTGGTGCTGACGCCGGCCGGGATCTGGATCTCCAGCGTCTGCTCGCCGCGCTCGCGCCCGTCGCCCCCGCACTTCTTGCACGGGTTCTTGATGATCTGCCCCGCGCCCTGGCACTGCGGGCAGACGCTGGCGCTCACGAACTGGCCGAAGACGCTGCGCTGCACCCGGCGCACCTGCCCCGCGCCCTGGCACCCCGGGCAGGTGGTGGGGCCGGACGGGTCTTCGGAGCCCGCGCCGCTGCACTTGGAGCAGGCGTCGAGCGCGCGGATCTTGACCGTCTTCTTGACCCCGCTGGCCACCTCGGCGAGCGTGACGGTGAGCTTGATCTGCAGGTCCTTGCCGCGCTGCGCCCCGCCGCGCCCGCGCCCCGCGCCGCCGCCGAAGAGGTCCTCCAGCCCGCCGAAGCCGCCGAAGTCGCGCATGAAGATGTTGAGCGCGTCCTCGAAGCCGAAGCCGCCGTACTGCTGCCCCCCGCCGCCGCCCGCGCGTCCCTTGACGCCGGCGTGGCCGAAGCGGTCGTAGGTGGCGCGCTTGTCGGCATCGCGGAGCACCTCGTACGCCTCGGTGGCCTCCTTGAACTTCTCCTCGGCTTCCTTGTCCCCGCCGTTGCGGTCGGGGTGGTACTGGAGGGCGAGCTTGCGGTACGCCTTCTTGATCGCCTCGCCGTCCGCGGTACGCTCCACCGCGAGAATCTCGTAGTAGTCTCTCATCCCATTATCTGCGCAGCGGCTTTGTCAGCCGAGAAGTTCGGAAATCAGCGTCGAAGTGGTGTCCACCAGCGCCACCACGCGCTCGTACGGCATCCGGGTGGGCCCGATCACACCGATGACCCCCTTGAGGTCGCCGGAGCGGTACTCGGAGGTCACCAGGGTGAAGTTGGAGAGCGCCGGGTCGTCGTGCTCCACGCCGATGGTGACGTTGAGGCCGCCGGCGGCACGCGTCCCCACCACCCGCTTGAGGAGGTCGCGCCGCTCGGTGAGCTCCATGAGGGCGCGCAGCCGGTCGCCGCTGGCGAACTCCGGCTGGTCGGCCAGCACGGAGGCGCGCCCCAGGTGCAGATCCGCGTCGCCGTGCGCGGGCGCGGCGAACCACTCGTCGGCCTGCTGCATGAAGACGTTGAGCAGCTCCGCCTCGCCGCGGCCGGACGATACGGTGTCGCGCAGCCGCTCGGGGAGGGTGGCGCGGATCTCCCCCAGCGTGAGCCCGCCCAGCCTCTCGTTCAGCACCCGCCCCACCGACTCCAGCGTGGTGGGCGCGATGAGCGTGGGCACGTCCACGTAGATGGTGCGCACCCCGGCGGCGCGCAGGCGCAGCACCAGGAGCACCTTGGCCTCGCCGAGCGGCACCAGGTCGAGCCGCTCCAGCACGGCCTCGTCCAGCCGCGGCGCCATCGCCACCCCCAGTTCCTGCGTGAGCAGCCCCACCACCTGCGCGGCCCTGCGCACCAGCTGCTCGATCGCGGCCCCCTCCCCCGCCCCGGCCGCCAGCTCG
>DASVVI010000612.1:0-5218 GCA_036386635.1 Longimicrobium sp. | reverse complement strand
GCGCGGTGACGTGCGTTCCCTTGATCGCCGCGCCGAAGATGGAGATGCGGCGCGCGGCCGAGGCGTCGAGGATGCTGACCGCGTCCAGCATGCCGTCGGTGAGCGACGCGCCCGGCGCGATGGCGAAGGCGCCGCCGAAGTTGCGCGCGTTGGCCACGATCAGCATCAGGTGCCGCCCCCGCCACGTGCCCGCCGCCGTGGTCAGCCCGATGTCGACGCCGCGGTAGCCGAACAGCTGGCGAACGGCGGAGAACATGTACAGCGCGTTGCCGCGCAGCAGCGGGATGCGCCCCACGTCCTCCAGCACGGCGATGTCGAAGCCGAAGCCGGAGACGTTCAGGAAGTGGCGGTCCTCGATGCGGCCGACGTCCACGCGCGTGTCCGGGCCCTCGACGGCCAGGCGCGCGGTGGCCTCCGGGTCGCCCGCGGGGGAGCCGGTCGTCTTGGCGAAGTCGCACCCCGTGCCGCCCGCGAGCAGCGCCAGGCGCACGTCCGCGCGCGCCGCGAGGATCTGGTTCGCCACGTTGCTCCACGTGCCGTCTCCACCCACGGCCACCAGCGTGTCGAAGCCGTCTTCGATGGCGCGCCGGGCCAGCTCGCCCTCCTGCCCCGGCACGGTGCTGACCCGCACGTCGGTGACCCCGTGCGCGGCGAACGCGGCCTTCACGCGGGGGAGCAAGCGCGAACCCCGCCCCCTTCCGGCGGCGGGGTTCGCGATGACGCATACCCGGTGAGTCACGGCTGCACCGTCATGGCGAGCTCGCGCAGCGGCTGAAAGGTCTGCACTCCGCCGCGCATCCACATCTCGCGGATCGGCAGCTCGCTCACCTCCTCCAGCTCGTCGAGCGGCTCCGTCATCGGGTGGGGGAAGAGCTTCAGGTAGCCGCCCTCCTCTTCGCTCTCGCTGAGCGCGCCCTGCATGGTGATCTCGGCCAGGAAACCGCCAGCTTCATCGAACATGAACGACTGGTGGAGCTGCGCCGCGTCGCGCCATCCGTGCGAGGTGATGGCCATCTCCACGATCGGCCGTCCCTCGTCCGACACGCGGACCATCATGCGGCCGTTGCCAGCGTCCGGCTCCATCGACATCTGCACGTCGCGCATGTAGTGCGGCAGGTGCCAGCGCTCGATGGCGTGCTCCCGCGCCTCGCGCGTCGTGGTGCCCAGCAGGAAGGGGTAGAAGGCGGAGTGCGGCATCGCCATCCCCGGCTCCACGCGCGGCGACACCAGGATGCCGAGGATGACCTCCTGGTACGCGCCCACCATGCTCTCGCTGAAGTCGAACGCCATCACCGACAGGATGCCCGACCCGTGGTGCAGCTCGGCCGGCTGCAGGTGGCGCGGGAGGATGGCGCGGGCCTGATCCACCGGGAACTCGAAGAAACCGCCCACCGCGTTGCGGAAGACGTAAACCGTGGTGCCGTCCTGGCTCATTTGAGGATTCCTTCCTGGCGAAGCACGGAGACCAGGATCTCGCTGGCGCGCTCGAGCTGCGCGAAGTCGTGGGCGGCGGATATGGAGATGCGGAAGCGCGACCGGTTCTTGGTGACCGCGGGGTACTTCACGGGCTGCACGTACAGCCCGGATTCCTGCATGCGCCGCCCGATCCCCATCACGCGGCGGTCGTCGCGCACCATCACCGGGATGATCTGCGAGGTGGACTCGCCCACGTCCACGCCGTGCTCGGCGAGCAGCCCGCGCATGTGCGCGACGTTGGCCCAGAGACGCTCCCGCAGCTCCGGCTCGCGCTGCACGATGCGGAGCGCCTCCAGCACCCCCGCCGCGATCACTGGCGACAGCGCGCACGAGAAGAAGCGCGAGCGCGAGAAGGCGTCCAGGTAGCGCTTCATCTGGAGCGAGCAGGCCACGTAGCCGCCCATCCCGCCCAGCGCCTTGCTGAACGTCCCCAGGTGGATGTCGATCTCGTCCTTGAGCCCGAACTGCTCCGCCACCCCGCCGCCGTTGGGGCCGTAGATGAAGGAGGAGTGCGCCTCGTCGATCATGATGCGCGCCCCGTACCGCTTCGTCACCTCCACGAGCTCGGGGAGGGGGCAGACGTCGCCGTCCATGGAGTAGACGCCCTCCACCACCACGAGCACCTTCTTGCCGGCCACCTTTTTGAGCTGCTTCTCCAGGTTCTCCGGCTGGTTGTGCCGGAAGAACCGCGTGTCCGCCTTGCTCAGGATGGCGCCGTCCACGCAGCTGGCGTGGGCGTTCTGGTCCATGATGACGACGTCGCCCGCGCGCATCAGCCCGGAGATGAGGCCGACGTTGGTGGAGTAGCCGGACGGGTAGATGACCGCCGCCTCGGTGCCCTTGAAGCGCGCGATCTCGTTCTGCAGCTCCTCGTGCACCTCCATGGTGCCGCTCAGGATGGGCGAGCCCGCGGCGCCCAGGCCGTAGCGGTCGAGCGCGCTCTTGGCGGCGTCAACCACCTCCTGACGGTACGAGAGCCCCAGGTAGTTGTACGACGACAGGTTCAGCAGCTGCAGCCGGCGATGCCCGATCGGCTCCTGCACCTCCACGTGGGGCTTCGGCGCGGCGGCCATCGGCTGGCCCAGGAGGAAGTACCCCGTGGGACGCACCTCGTCGTACCACGCGTTGTACGGCGTGAGCACCGCCAGCACGTCGTCGCTGCTGGAGTAGTAGAAGCTGTTGAGGTCGTGCTCCGTGGCGCGCGGGGGCGGGGGAGCCTCGACTTCATCGAGCCAGCGGTCCGGCTGTACCGCGGCGGTGCTCACACTCTCCATGGGGCTCCTCCAGGTGGATACCGCCACCCGCGTCTTGGGTGGGCGGGCCCGCTGAGCGGCTCCTGCCCCACCTGCTGGCGGGGACGGGGATGGCTCGCGGGTCGTCGTCGGGATGGTCGGCGGCCCGGTCTGCTTGGGCGCGGGACGAGATCGGTTCGGAAGCGGGTCGTGATGGGCCGGCAAGCGCCGGGTCGCGATGCAGCGGGTCTGTACAGCGTTGACGCAAATTGCTCGCGGGAGACTACCGCATTCCCCTACGCTACCCAGGCGTTTCCGCCTCCGCAACCCCGCGGGGCGCCGGAAGCGTAACACGGCCGTTCTGCGGCCCCAGTTCGTGGAGCAGCTCGTCGCGCGCGGAGTCGATCATGGCGCGCACCCGGTCGCGGAGCGCGGGCACGTCGGCCAGCGTGAGACCGTCCGTCTCCACCGGCGGAAGGACGCGGGCGACGGCGCGGGCGGGGTTCATCACCCAGCTTCCCTTGGCGAGCGCGTGGTTGGCTCCCGCGACCGCGATGGGGAGCACCGGGCACTTCATCTCCACCGCGAGCCGGAACGCGCCGTCCTGGAACGGGCCCAGGCGGCCGTCGAGCGTGCGCGTGCCCTCGGGCATGATGAGGATGGAGACGCCCCGCTCCAGCCGGTCGCGGCACTGCTCCAGGGCGCGGCCGCGGCTGCGGGTGCTTCGGCGCTCCACTCCCACGTCGCCCGCCATGCGCATCATCCACCCCATCAGCGGGATGTTGAACGCGGTCCGTCTGGCCAGCCACTTCATCTCCCAGGGGAGCAGGCTGATCAGAAAGATGTCGGCGATGCTCTCGTGGTTCGCGACGGCGACGTAGGGGCGGCGCGGATCGGTGATGCGCACGCCCTCGGTGCGGAAGCGCCAGAGCGGGTTGAGCTTCACCACCGTCACCGCCGCGCGCCTGAACCACCAGCCGACCGCGTAACGCCCCGGGTCGCGCCGCACGGTCACCGCGTACAGCAGCGCCATGGTGGGGACCCAGATCACGCCTACCAGCAGCATGCTCGCCCAGGACCAGAGGGAGATCAGTCGTCGGAGCACTTGAGCGGTTTGTGGGCGGACGGTACGCGCGGAGCGACGAGGGATACCATCAAGGAATAAAACAGAACGCGCCATCGGGCAATCCTTGGCGGTCAAGTGACTCTTCGACATCCAGCTCCCGCTTGGTGCTTTTGACTTCGGCGTAGCCTGGGATCTGTGCAGCTGAGGTCGCCGGTTACCTCTACCACGTCTTAGGCTCCATTCTGCTGCCTGTTGCTGGATGGGCCACCGGGACAGCCAGCAATTGCTGGAGCGTCTGCTGATTATCTGCAAGGCGCGTCGTTATCTCTGCCTCAAGCTCAAAAAGGGCCTGTAGGAAGGATAACGACCATCTACCTCCTATCTCAGCCATCTGCAACACGAATTCACTGTCCACGCTGAGAGCGCTGGTCGACAGGCTTGGAGAACGACCGCACTCCCGTCTGAACGCTTGCACGAGCCTTTCGGGATCTTGTAATGTCACTCGCAGACGGGGGTAATGCCGGACCACAAAGAACTCAAATTCCAGAAGTGCTTTACTTGAGACAGCTGCGCTTAGTCTACTCTTGCCGGCATCATATGGAGCGACAACAATCTCAGAATACTTGTGTTGCATGTATCGCACGAGGTGCTGCACTTGTACTCCGTTGAGCACTCCAAGTTCTTCTCGTAATTGCGCCAGGCGCGGCAAAACATAATGTTTTTCGACGATGTACCTGTCCATCTCGAATAAAAGCGGGATAACGTCGTCTGATCGTACACGAGGGATGAAACGCTCGAGAAGCGCCACCTTGTGATCTGGGGGTGAGAATTGAATAAACCGTGCTACAAAATAATCCTGGAACGAACGATGTGCAAAGGTGATTTCCAGCCCATCTTCGATCAGCAGGCATACAGCTTGGATCGCGTCGTCTAGGAACGCTTCCCCGTCAAAAGATAGCATCGACGCAGCGCGGGCATCGTCAACCAGACCCAGAGCATCGGAGCGTGTGAAGGAAAGTTGTCTTCTATCGTACGACATCAAGGCGAAACTCGAAAACGCGCGACCGAACTCCTGCACATCGAGTTCAGTGCGGCGTGCCCGCTGGAATCCACCCTTCCACGCGTCATGACGGTGAAACAGCGAGTCGAATGCCTGCCCATAATACGTGCTCAGCTTGTGGGGGATGTTCGCTGCGTCCTTATAGGTAAGCAACATGATCGACAGGAGCAGGGGATTGGATACGAATGATTCGTGACGGTCAAATAGCCTTTCCCTAAGATCTTTTGTGAACAGCGCCTTGACCCCCTTATCGAATGGTGCCTTGTTGATCAATTCTACAGCCGTTTCAATCGTGAGCGGTAGAACCCGGAACTCTACGAAGCCGTCCCAACCTTGAAGCGCGTGATCCGGTCGGGAGGACAGAACGATGCGAGTGGAGGGGTG
>DASVVI010000611.1:0-2895 GCA_036386635.1 Longimicrobium sp. | reverse complement strand
CCCGCCGGGCACAGTCAGGGGTGGAGACATCGATAGGCCGGATGACACAAACAAACCGCACTAACGCACTCACGCACTCACGCACTAACGCACTAACGCACTAGAAGTACCCCAGCGCCACCATCAGCCTGTGCGCCACGTCGTCCACGGCCCGGTGGCGGTAGGTGGCGGGGCGGAGGGCGTAGCGGAGCCGGCGCGATGTAGACTGGCGGCTGGCCAGGAAGCGGTCCAGGGCGGCGAGGCGCACCCCATCCAGCGCCCCGCCGTAGAGTGCGCGGAACTCCTCCGCTTGCGCAAAGAGCGGCGACATCCCGCGGCGCTTCTGGAAGTTGCGCACGCGCGACCAGAGGCCGCGCGGCATTCCCACCGTGTTGCTGGGGTGCTGGCGGTAGAGCAGGCTCGGCTCGGGGTCGAAGTGGATCGTGCCGAAGGCGGAGACCACCAGGTACGCCCAGTGGTCGTGCATCAGCGCCTCACGCGGCTTGCTCCGGGTGAGGAGCTCCCACGCCGCGTGGTTGAACATCATCGTGCACCCCGACACCTGGTTCTCCACCAGCGCGTTGCGAAAGTCCAGCGCGCGGACGTCCCTCCGCGGCTTGTCGAGCGGCTCCAGGTGCACGTCCACCGGCGTGAGGCCCGAGCAGTAGAGCGCGGGCCGCGCGGGATCGGCTCGTGACAGGTACTCGACCGCGCGCGCCACCTTGCCCGGCAGCCACACGTCGTCCTGGTCGCAGTACGCAAAAAACTCGGCGGCGGGCTCGGCGTCGCGGAGCGCGCGGAAGAAGCTCTCCGGCACGCCCACGTGCGCCCCGCGCTCCACCGTGGCGGGGCGGCGGCGGGCGTACTCGTCCAGGATCGCCAGCGTGCCGTCGGTGGAGCCGTCGTCGCGCACGCGCAGGTCGAAGTCCTGCAGGCTCTGCGCATCCAGGCTCGCCAGCAGCTCGGGGAGGAACTCCGCGCCGTTGTAGGTGGAGAGGAGGATCTGGACGCGCGCGCGCCGCGGCGGAGCGGCGGGGAGCGGGTCGGCGGACGCGGTTGAGCGCACTACGGTGGAGCGGTGATGCATCTGGGCGGTCCTACTCCTGATAATCGCGAAAAATGCGGCTTGTCTGGCGGGTCAACGTGCTTCGACGACGACCGCGCGTACCGCGTTGGCGCCGTAGCCGAGCCGGTTCCAGCGCGGAGCGTCCGGCTGCACGTTCCCCGCCGCGTCGTGGGCGCGGACGCGCAGGGTGTGGCGCCCAGGCGCGCGGCTCGCCCACTCGTACTCCCACCGCTGCCACGTGTAGCCACCGGAGGCGGGGTGCACCCGCGCGTCCTCCCACGCGTCGCCCCCGTCCACCGCCACCTGCACGCGCGTGATGGGCCCCGTGCCCGACCAGGCCCATCCGCCCACGGTCACCGGACCCGTGCCGAGCACTTCCCCGCCCCGCGGCTCGGTGACGACGGCCTTCACCGCCATCTCCGCGACGGGTACGATGGGGTCGCCGGCGCCGTAGTCCATCACGTAGCGGTCGTGCTGGAACCAGCCGGCGAACGGCTCCGTGAGCACCGAAATGCGCGCCACCCACTTGACGCTCGCCATCCCGTACCAGCCGGGCACCACCAGCCGCAGCGGCGCGCCGTGCTCGGGCGGGAGGGGTGCGCCGTTCATCTCGAAGGCGAGCAGCGTGTCCGCGTGCAGCGCCTTCTCCAGCGGCAGCGAGCGGGCGAAGCGGATCTCGTTTCCGCCCGCCACTCCCTCGTCCGCCGCCTCCACCAGCACCTCCAGGGCCCCGGGCGCCACGCCGGCGCGGGCGAGGACGTCCGCAAGGGAGACGCCGCTCCACTCCGCCGTCGCCACCGCGCCGCCGCCCCACAGCTCGCCCGCGGGCAGCGGAGCCAGGGTCAGGCGGTCGTTCCCCGCGCACTCCAGCGTCACGCCCACGGTGCGGCGGGGGAGGCGGGCCAGCTCTTCCATCCCCAGCTCCAGCGGCTCCCCTACGGCGCCGTCGATGCGGATGCGGTGGGTGCGCGCGTCCAGATCCGGAAAGGGGAAGTTGCTACGGACGTAGTGCAGCCCCGCGGGGGTGATCTCCGCGGCGAGCGCCTCCAGGGGCGTCTCGGCGCAGAGCGGCGACGGCCGGACGATTACGCGCGGCTCACCGGCCATGGATCTCTCCCAGGATGCCGCGCTCGCGCAGCAGATCCAGCAACCGTGCGGCCGATGCTTCGGCGCTCTCGCGGTCGGTGCGCAGGACCAGCTCGGGACGCTCCGGCGCCTCGTAGGGCGACGACACCCCGGTCAGCTCGGGGATCTCGCCCCTCTCGGCGCGGGCGTAGAGGCCCTTGGGGTCGCGGCGGCGGCACTCGTCCAGGTCGCAATCCACGTGCACCTCCAGAAAGGATCCCTCGGGGAGCATGGCGCGCACCCGGTCGCGGTCGGCGCGAAAGGGGGAGACCAGCGAGCAGAGGACGATGGAGCCCTGCTGGAAGAAGAGGCTCGCCACCTCGCCCACGCGCCGCACGTTCTCGCGCCGGTCCTCCGCGCTGAAGCCGAGGTCGCCGGTCAGCCCGTGGCGGAGCTGGTCGCCGTCCAGGAGCATGGTGGAGCACCCCATGCCGAAAAGCTCTCGCTCCAGCGCGCGGGCGGCGGTGGTCTTCCCCGCCCCGGGCAGCCCCGTGAGCCAGACCACGGCGGCGCGGTGCCCGTTGCGGCGCTCGCGCTCGGCGCGGGAGATGTTCCACCCCTCCCAAGCCACGTTGGGCGACGCCTCCGTCCGCTCCTCATCCGCCGCGCGCACGCCGGGCCGGATCATCCCCGCGGCCACGGTGGCGTGGGTGAAGGGGTCGATCAGGACGAAGCTCCCCGTCTCGCGGTTGATGCGGTACGGGTCGAAGCAGAGGGGCGATGCG
>DASVVI010000610.1:0-7660 GCA_036386635.1 Longimicrobium sp. | reverse complement strand
CGACCGGAACGTGGGACCTGATCCTGCTGGACGCGGACTTCTCCGACGCGGGGATGGAGATCCTGGGCAGGCTGCGCGGCGACGGCTCGGCGCCGGTCGTCCTTCTCTCCCAGCGTCCTTCGATGGAGCTTGCGCTGGAGGCGATCCGCCAGGGTGCGCACGACGTGCTCCCCAAACCGCTCCCGCGCGGCCGCGTGCGCGAGATCCTGGCGGGGATCGAGGAAGTGCGCCGCCTGCGTCCCATTCCGGACGAGGTTCGCGGCGGCGACGCCATCGTGGGCTCCAGCTCGGGGATGATGCAGGTGTTCAAGTCCATCGCCCGCGCGGCGGACAGCGACGCCACCGTGCTGGTGCTGGGGGAGAGCGGCACGGGCAAGGAGATGGTGGCGCGCGTGCTCCACTCGCGCTCGCGGCGGGCCAAGGGGCCGTTCGTGGCCATCAACTGCGCCGCCATCCCCGAGAACCTGCTGGAGTCGGAGCTCTTCGGCCACGAGAAGGGCGCCTTCACCGGGGCCATCGGGCGCCGCATCGGCCGCTTCGAGCGCGCCAACGCCGGCACGCTCTTCCTGGACGAGATTGGCGACATGAGCCTGGCGCTGCAGAGCAAGATCCTGCGCGCCATCCAGGAGCGCGAGGTGGAGCGGGTGGGCGGCGGGTCGCCGGTGTCCATCGACGTGCGCATCGTGGCCGCCACCAACCGCGACCTGGCCGAGTCGGTGCGCGAGGGCCGCTTCCGCGAGGACCTGTACTACCGCCTGGCCGTGGTCGCGCTGAACATGCCGCCCCTGCGCGACCGCGGCGCGGACCTGGACCAGCTCGCCCTGCACTACGTGGCCCACTACGGCCGCGAGCACGCGCGGCCCATACGCGCCGTTGCGGAGGAGGTGTTCGGCGCCCTTCGAGCGCACCCCTGGCCAGGCAACGTGCGCCAGCTTCGCAACGCCATGGAGCGCGCGGTGGTCATGTCCGAGGGCGAGATCCTCCTCCCCCAGCACCTTCCGGCCGACATCCTCCATCCGCCCGCGGCGCGCCCCACCACCGCGGACCCGGCGGAGATGCCGCTGGTGACGCTGGAGGAGATGGAGCGCAGGATGATCCGCCGCGCGCTGGCGGAGACGGCGAACAACCTCACGATGGCGGCGGAGCGGCTGGGAATTCACCGAAACACGCTTCGACGCAAGATCGCCGAATACAGGCTCGGGGTGCCCACCTGAGCGTGTGTCAGTGGCCGTTGCAGGAACCGTACACTTTGGTTAGTTTTACAAAGTCCCCAAATGATTGTCTGCACACGGGAACGCGGCTTCCTGGCCTTTCCTGCCCCTCCCCCGTGTCCCTTCCATCCCTTCCGGAGGTACGCATGCGTCTTCGCCGTTTCCTGTTTGGTGTGGTGCCGGTCCTTGCGCTCGTGGCTGGCTGTGGGGAAGCGGGTGGACCGCTCGGCGGTCAGGGACAGGCGGCGCCGGTGCAGCCCCGCCTCGCGGTGGAGACCTCGCTCCAGCTGCAGAACGTGGAGCGGGTGGCCGCGTACAAGGTCACCAAGGCCAAGCCCGCCAACCTGTGGGCGAAGGCGTGGATCGGGCCCGCGGGCGGCACGCTGAGCTACTACGGCTTCCGCATCGTGGTTCCGGCCGGCGCGGTGGACAAGGTGACGATGTTCACGCTGAGCCTCCCCAAGGAGGGGACGGAGCGGGCGCTGGCGGAGTTCGGGCCGCACAACGTCAACTTCGCGCAGCCCATCACCATCGAGCTTCCGTACGCGGGCACCACCTCCGAGGGCTTCGGTGCCGGGACGCTCTGGTACGACGAGTCCACCAAGCTGTGGACCAGCGTGGGCGGTACGCTGACGGCCGACGGGCAGCGCGTGCAGACGCAGGTGTGGCACTTCTCGACGTACGGCACGCAAGAGACGTCGTTCATGGGCGGAGGCACGTCCACCTCCGGCGGCTGATTTAGACAAACGGTCCGCTCGTGTCCAGGTCTGAAGCCACTGTCGAGGAGTTGCTGGGGATTCTTCCGGCGCTCGACGAGTTGGAAATGCTGCGCCTGCGTCTGATCGGGGTGGCCTACCCCGATCCTAAGCGGGCCTGGGACAGCTCGAGCGCCTACGCCACCGTCGACAAGCGCATCGTCACCCCGGCGGACGTGGAGCGCTCCGTGGAGGAGGCGGACGCGGCGCTGCGGCAATACGTCGCTTCGCTGCACGACGGTCTGCGCCCCCTCTTCCGCAGCTTCTTTTCGGGAGATACCGGGAGTGCCGCGCGGCACCTGGTCACCCTGGGGGAGAGCCACGAGGACCGGGGGCGGGCCCGGAGCGCGCGCGAGTGCTACCGGGCGGCGCTCCGCATGTCTCTCCCCCTTCCTGACAAGGGTGCGCAGGTGCTCGCGCTCCGCCGCATCGCGCGCGTGTCACTCGCGCTGGGGGAGTTTCGCGAGGCCGCCGCGCACTACGAGCGGAGCGCCGAGCTGGCGCGGCACTCCGGCGACCTGCATGGGGAGGTCGTGGCGCGCATCGGCGCCGGGAATGTGTCCAACTGGCAGGACCGCTGGCCAGAGGCGGAGCGGTACTACCTGGAGGCGCTGCGGATCGCCCAGGAGGCAGGGGGCCTGGCGCTGGAGACGGGGCAGATCTTCAACAACCTGGGGAGCGTAGCGACACGCCTTCAGCGCTTCGAAGAGGCCGAGCAGTGGTTCGAGCAGGCGCTCGCCATCTGGAACGCCCTTCCCTCCCCGGTAGACCTTTCCGTCTGCCTGCACAACCAGGGTCACCTGCGCGCGTACCAGGGCCAGCGCACGGAAGCCCGCAAGGCGTACGAGCAGGCGCTGGCGCTGCCGGTCTCATCCACCATGCGCGCGGTGATCGCGTCGGACGTGGCGGAGCTGCTGGGCGAAGACGGGCACCTGATGCTGGCCGAGGATTGGGCTCGCGAGGCGGAGGAGCACGCGATCGCCGCGGGATCTCCGTACGCGCTGGGGCGGATGTACTACGCGCGCGGCAACCTGGCGCGGGTGCGCGGTGAGGTTGACGGCTTCACCTTCTTTGAGAAGGCGCTGGAGATCGCCCGTGACAAGGGGTATCCCTACCTGGAGGCCGAGACGCTCGCGCAGTACGCGGATCTGCGGCTGAAGACGGGCGGAGTGGAGGAGGCGCAGGCGTACCTCGAAAGCGCGCGCGACATCTTCAGCGATCTCGGCGCGGTCCACGACCATGCCCGCGCTCTGGAGGCGCTGGCGCGGCTGGCGGTCCCCGCGGCCCGGGACTGATCCCCGTACGCTGCCGATGAAACGAGGCGGAGCCAGATGCCATGGCTTCCGCCTCGTTTCGCGTTCAGCCGGGCGCGAACATTGCTCCCTGCGTCTGCACATTCCGCATCGCGCCCCGTACGGCCTTGCTGCCCTGCGGAGCGCCCGTACCGCGCCGCGAGGCCGCGAAGTTGCCGAACCTGCGCCGCCCTGACCGCTTCATCTGCGCGCTCGCCCTGGTGGCGGGGGCGCTCTTCGCGCGCGCGGCGAAGGCGCAGGACGCACCTGTGGACGAGTGCGCGGCGGGGCGGATCTCGCAGGTGTTCATCGACAACCGCTCCGTCTTCGACACGGAGGCGGGGAGGCAGGGCTCGCGCTTCGGCTGGGCGTTCCGGCTGGCGAACCGCGCCCACATCCGCACGCGCGACCAGGTGATCCGGCGCGAGCTGCTCTTCAAGGAAGACGATTGCTACGACCCCGCGCTCCTGCTGGACTCGGAGCGCATCCTCCGCAGCACCTCGTACATCGCCGACGCGGATGTCTTCGCCGTGCGCCAGCCGGACGGCACCATGCACGTGGTGGTGGAGACGCGCGACGAGTGGTCCACCCGCCTGGAGCCGCAGATGGAGAGCGGCGAGGTGGGGGTGCGCGGGCTGGAGCTGCGCGAAGACAACCTGCTGGGCCGCGGCCAGCGCGTGTCCGCGTTCGTCAAGGAGCGGCAGGGGGAGCGGGTGTTCGGCGCGTCGTTCGCCACGCGCCACCTCCTGGGCACCCACACGGACGCGGAGATCTCGCTGGCGCGCACGCCCGTGGGCTACGCCGTGCAGCAGCGGCTGGCGTGGCCCTTTCGCGGCGAGGGGGGGCGGTTCGCGCTGCGCGAGCAGTTCGAGCACGAGGAGAACAACTTCGAGTTCTGGGTCCCCGATGCGGAAGCCGGCCGTCCGCGCCGCTTCCTCTTTCCCGAGGAGCGGCGCACCTTCGACGTGGGGACGGTGTTCCGGCTGGGGCAGCGCGGCAACCTGACGCTCTTCGGCGTGGCGCTGGCGGGCGACTGGACGGTGTACCCGCGCGATTCGCTTCGCACCTCCGGCGGCGGCGAGGTCACCATCCCGCTCCCCGGCGGCGGCAAGGTGATCGGCCTGGATTCGGTGTCGTCGCTGCGCTTCGTCTTCCTGGCGGGCCAGCGCAACGTCTGGTTCGAGCGGCGCCGCGCCCTGGACGCCGTCCGCGGCTCCGAGGACGTGCGGCTGGGGGTGGAGGCGGAGGTCGGCATCGGCCGCAGCCTTTCCGCCCTCTCCACCGACGACGACCTGGCCGTCGACCTGGGGTTCTTTGCCGCGGGGCAACTCCCGGGCGGGGTGCTCGCCGGCGTGCGGCTGGTGGGCGAGGGGCGGCGCGACTACGCGGCGCCGGTGGGGAGCTTCGAGTGGCGGAACATCTTCGGCCAGGCCGACGGGTGGGCGTACTGGCGGCCCAGCCCCGAAAGCCGCTCCACCTGGGTGGCCTCCGCCGCGCTCGATGGCGGATGGCGGACCACCGTCCCCTTTCAGCTCACCCTGGGGAGCCGCGCCGGGCTGCGCGGGTACCGGCCGCACGTCTTCATGGGCGAGCGCCGCGCGGTGGCCACGCTGGAGCACCGCGCGTACCTGGGATGGCCCTATCCGCGCCTCTTCGACGTAGGGTCGGCGGCGTTCGTGGATGTGGGGAAGATCTGGCAGGGCGGCGATCTGTACGGCCGCGAGTCGCCGGTGCAGGCGAGCGCGGGGGTGGGGCTGCGCGTGGCCTTTCCCCCGGGTTCGCGCCGCACCTACCGCCTGGACATCGCGGCTCCGGTGGCGCCGCGCTTCGATGCCGGCGGCATCCAGGTGTCGCTGGGCATCGGCCAAGCCGTCGGCCGCAGCGCCGCCGGCGATCATTCGCAGATCCGCCGCAGCAGCCGGCGTGCGCTGAGCGCGTCGCTGTTCAGCTTCCCGAACTGAGGGGGCCAGTCGCGATGGTTTTTCGCGGCCCCTCGTGAAAACGTGAGGGAAGCGCGGTGGTCTGCGCGCGTGGCGGAGTATGTCCTGTTGGCGGGCACGGGCAGCCACGTGGGGCGGCCCCTACGGGATCGGTGCGGTGGGGCAGGGATGGAGGTATGGCGGGGGGTGGGCAGACACGCAGGTCTGCCCCTACGGGCTGGTGCGGTGCGGGGCAGGGCGCGGGCGCGATGAATCGCGCCCGTACGGGATCGTTGCAGCGCAGAGGGAGTTCTCCCCCTCACCCGCCCTGCGCCCCCGCAGGCGGGGGAGGGGGTCGGGGGAGGGGGCCCTCCGCGCGGCGCAAACCCCAGTGGGACGGCACCAAGCCCCCTCTCTCGATAACAGAGGGCGGAGCCCTCTCCTGTTATCGGGAGAGGGGGCAGCGAGGAACGAGCGGGGGTGAGGGCCCGCGGAACGCGGTGTGCACCTGCCCGGGCGCTCACGCACAGGCGACCCGGTACCGAGGGAGGAATGACGCACGAGAGGGCGACCATCTACCGCGCGGCGTGGGTGCTGCCCGTGGCGGCGGAGCCGATCCGCGAGGGGGCGGTGATGGTGGGCGCGGACGGGCGGATCGCGGCGGTCGGCCCCAGCGCGGCCATCGAGCCGCACCCCGATGCCGAGGTCGTGGAGCTGGGCGCGGCCGCCCTCCTCCCCGGGCTCGTCAACGTGCACGCTCACCCCGAGCTCTCGCTCTTTCGCGGCGCGCTGGAGGACCTCCGCTTCCGCGACTGGATCCTGCGCCTGGTGGGCACCAAGCGCACCGCCATGCGCGACGACGACTATCTCGTCGCCGCGCGATGGACGATGGTCGAGGCGATCCGCTCCGGCATGACCACCCTCGCCGCCACCGAATCGTCCGCCGCTGGGGCCGTGGCGATGCGCGAGGCGGGGATTCGCGGCGTCCTGTACCGCGAGGTGTTCGGGCCCGATCCGGCGCAGGCCGACGACTCCATGGCCGAGCTGCGCGCCGCCGTCGACCTCCTCCGCCGCGACGAGACGGAGCTGGTGAGGATCGGGGTATCGCCACACGCGCCGTACACCGTCTCCGACCGCCTCTTCCGCGCCGCCGCCGAGTACTGCGTGGCCGAGAAGCTCCCCATCGCGGTGCACGCAGCGGAGTCGGTGGCGGAGCGCGAGCTGGTTGAACGCGGGGCGGGAGACTTCGCGCCGGGCTTGCAGGCGCGCGGTATCGACACGCCCGTGCGCGGAAGGACGACGGTTGAGATGCTCGACCGTCTCGGCGTCCTGGATGCCCGCCCGCTTCTCATCCACTGCGTGACGATCGATGCGGAGGACGTGCTGCGCATAACCGAGGCGGGGTGCGCGGTTGCCCACTGCCCGGTCGCCAACGCCAAGCTGGGGCACGGGGTCGCGCCGTACGCCGCACTCCGGGATTCGGGGGTCCGCGTGGGGCTGGGGACCGACTCGGTGGGGAGCAACAACAGGCTGGATCTGCTGGAGGAGGCGCGCATCGCTTCCGTGGTGCACCGCGGACATCTCGCGTCGCACGAGATCCTGTCGCCGGCCGACCTCCTGCGCCTGTGCACGCTGGATGGCGCGGTCGCGCTGGGGATCGACGGCCGCGTGGGGACGCTGGAGCCCGGCAAGGACGCGGATCTGTGCGCCGTGTCGCTGGCCGGCCCGCACGTGCGTCCGGTGCACGATCCGGTGGCGGCCGTCTTCCACGCCGCGCGCGCCACGGACGTGATCCTGACGGCGGTGAAGGGGCGCGTCCTCTTTCGCGACGGCGTGCTGGCGACGCTGGACGAGGCGGCGGTCTCGGACGCCGTAGACGAGGCGGCGGCGCGCGTGCGTACCGCGCTGGTGGGGTGATGAGGCGCGCAGCTTCCGGACGCGAGGTATCGCCGCGGCGCTCGGCCGACGTGCGCCGGGTGCTCAACACCGTGCTGGCCGTGTCGCTGGTGCTGGTGGCAGTGAAGGCGTACGCCGGCGTGCGGGCGGGGTCGCTGGCGGTGCTGGGCGGCGCCATCGACTCGGGGCTGGACGTGCTGACGACGCTGGTCGCCATCGTCCTGGCGCGGGTGGCTGGCGCGGCGCCCGACGAGGAGCATCCCTACGGCCACGCCAAGTTCGAGACGCTGGGCGCCCTCGCGATGGTCGCCTTCCTCTCCATCACCGTCACGGAGCTGGTGCGTGGCGCCGTGTCGCGCATCCTTGGCAACGAGCCCCCGGATTTCGACGCGACGGTCGCGGTCGGCGCGATGGCCGTGTCGCTCGTCATGGGCCTCGTCGCCTCCGCGTACGAGAAGCGGCGTGGCGAGGCGTTGCGCAGCGACCTCCTCCTTGCCGATGCGGCGCATCTGCGCGCGGACGTGTGGGTGACGGTGTCGGTGCTCGCCGGGCTGGGGCTCACGGAGCTGGGCGTGCCGCACGGCGAC
>DASVVI010000609.1:0-1797 GCA_036386635.1 Longimicrobium sp. | reverse complement strand
GTGATGTCCGCCCGCCAGCTCGGCATCTCCTTCGGTGACTGACGGCATTTTGCAGGAGGTCCCGCGTTCTCCCGCGCCTTCGCCGGGGTGACGCGGGGCTGCCGCCACGGCGTTCGTGGTGCGTACTTCGTTGCGGCCGGTGGGTTTGCGCGGGGTGGCGGATGCGTGGCCCCGAGGTGGAACGGGTGATGCCATGAGGCTACCTCGCCCCTCACCCCCGGCTCCCCACTGGGCGCGCCCCCTTTACCTGTCCCTCCCCCTCCCGTGAGCCTCTCCTCCTCCACCCTCCTGATCGGTGCCCACCGGCCGGAAGCCGCGCACGTCGCGCCCTTCTCGCCGGAGGTGGCGCTCGCGTTCGCGCGGGTGCCGCTCACCGGCACGGTAGACGAGGTGGCGCAGGGGTGCGTGGACGCGGTGCGGCGGCTGGCCGGGGGGCGGCTCTGCCTACGCGTTCCTCGTCGCCCCGTGCCGCTGGCGGTAGGCGATACGGGTGCGGATCTGGCCGTCCTCGCCCGCTTCGCCGCGCCCGGCGGCGAGGGGACGCTCTGCGCGGACGACGAGGCGCACGCCCTTCCCGCGCCGTTGCGCGCGGCGGTGGAGCGCGAGCTGGCGCGCGTGTGGGCCGTGCAGGCCGAGCGCGCCGCCACCGCCGACGAGCTGGACCAGCTGCGCTTCCACCTGAACGCGCTGCAGCAGGTGGCGCGCACGCTGGCCGTGGTGCGCAGCTCGGACGAGACGGTGAAGATGGTGCTGGACTCGGTGGGCGAGGTCTTCTTCGCCTGGTGGGCCGCGCTCTACCTGACCGAGGGCGACGAGTACACCTGCCGCGCGGTGCGCTCGCCGCGCGGGTCGCTGGTGGCGAGGGGGATCCCGGCCAGGGTGGTGCAGGAGATCGCCCCCGCGGGCGGCGCGCCGGTGGTGCCGCCCAATGACGCGCCGATCCGCGACCACGTCCCGGCCGAGGTGGGCGTGGTGGCGCCGCTGGACCTGGGAAGCGCGGGGGCGGGGGTGCTGATCCTGGGCCGCCGCCTTTCCGACTCGCCCTACGAGGAGCACGACCTGGCGCTCCTGCGCGCCCTGGCCGACTCGTCCGCCATCGCCATGCGCAACGCGGAGCTGCACGACCGGCTGCGCGCGCAGGCCACGCTCGACCCGCTGACGGGGTGCCACAACCGGCGCGGCTTCGACGAGGTGCTGGCGAACGAGCTGTCGCGCGCGCTGCGCCACCAGCACCCGCTGTCGCTGGTCTTCATGGACATCGACCACTTCAAGCGCATCAACGACGACTACGGCCACGAGGTCGGCGACCAGGCGCTGCAGCGGATCGGGCGCGTCGTCCGCCACACCTTCCGCGCCAGCGACAGCGCATGCCGCTACGGCGGCGAGGAGTTCGCGCTCGTCTTCCCGGCCACCTCCAAGGAGGACGGCCTCACCATGGCCGAGCGCCTGCGCGAGCTGGTGGAGTCGCTCCCGCCCACGGCCGAGGTCCCGCGCTCCATGACCGCCAGCTTCGGCGTGGCCTCCTTTCCCGAAGACGGCGCGGACAGTGCCGCCCTCATCCGCTCCGCCGACCGGGCGCTCTATCAGGCCAAGGCGAACGGGCGGAATCGGGTAGAGCCGGCGTAAAAAACTGAAGTGCGTTAGTGCGTGAGTGCGTTAGTGCGCTACTAACCGAAGGATCGGACGACGAGCGGGGCGGCGCCACACCGGCGCCGCCCCGCTTTTTACGCACTCACGCACTAACGCACTAACGCACCTCTATCGGCGCCGCGAGCTCGAAGTCGTCCCACAGCATGC
>DASVVI010000608.1:0-10790 GCA_036386635.1 Longimicrobium sp. | reverse complement strand
GCAGCTCCAGGTAGCGCAGCCCGCTGGCGGTGGTCACCGTGTCGCCGTTGGTGCGAGCGACGGAGGTGGTGATCTCCTCGCACTGCGGCACGAGCGGGTCGTTCTCGCAGGCGGCCGCGACGGCGCACAGGGCCGCGAAGGCAAGGAAGTAGCGAGCTCGCATGGGTCCTCGTGGGGAAACATAGAAGTCGAAGGGGCGCCCGGGGCGCAGGCCCGGCCATGGACGCCAGAACCGGGCCGGAGGCCGGGGCACGCTCCTCGCAACGGCGTGCGTCCGCAAACCGCCAGCCTGCAAGGGAACGAATGAACCGACCGCCCGTCAATACCCCGAGCCCCCCGGTGCGCGCGGCCGCGCCCCGCCACTACCACCTGATCGGCATCGCCGGCACGGCCATGGCCTCGCTGGCCGGGCTGCTGCGCGCCGCCGGCCACACGGTCACCGGCTCGGACGAGAACGTGTACCCGCCCATGTCCGACCAGCTGCGCGAGCTGGGGATCCGCTACGCCGAAGGATACGGTGCTGCCAACCTGGAGCCGCGGCCCGACTGGGTGGTGGTGGGGAACGCCATCTCGCGCGGCAACGAGGAGCTGGAGGCGGTGCTGGACCGGCGCCTCCCCTACACCTCGGCCGCGGCCACCATCAAGGAAGAGTTCCTCCGCGCCCGCATGCCGCTGGCGGTGGGGGGGACGCACGGCAAGACGACCACCACCTCGCTGCTGGCGTGGGCGCTGGAGTCGGCGGGGCTAAACCCGTCGTTCCTCATCGGCGGCGTGGCGGAGAACTTCGGGACCTCCTTTCGCCTCACCGATTCGCCGTGGTTCGTGATCGAGGCGGACGAGTACGACACCGCGTACTTCGACAAGGGGCCCAAGATGTGGCACTACCTCCCCTACGCGGCCATCGTCAACAACGCGGAGTTCGACCACGCGGACATCTACCGCGACGAGGAGGCGTACCGCTTCGCCTTCGCCCGCTTCATCAACCTGGTGCCCCGCAACGGGACGCTGGTGGCCGGCTGGGACTCGCCGATGGTGCGCGACCTGGCGCCGAAGTCGTTCGCGCCGATCGAGTCGTTCGGCTACGTGGAGGGCGAGATCTCCGCAGGCGGCGAGCACCCGCGCTGGACGGCGCGCGACGTGGAGTTCGGGCCGGAAGGGACGCGCTTCACCGCCGTGCACGACGGCGAGGAGTGGGGCGTGGTGGAGACGCCGGTGACGGGCGCCATCAACGTGCGCAACATCCTGGCGGTGATCGCCGTGGCCGACTTCATCGGCGCGGACCGCGCCGGGGTGCTGGAGGGGCTGCGCACCTTTCGCAGCGTCAAGCGGCGGATGGAGGTGCGCGGCGAGGCGCGCGGCGTAACCGTGGTCGACGACTTCGCCCACCACCCCACGGCGGTGCGCGAGACCATCGAGGCGATTCGGCAGCGCTTCCGGGGCCGGCCGATCGTGGCCGTCTTCGAGCCGCGCTCGTACACGGCGCAGCGGCGCGAATTCCAGGACTCGTACCGCGACGCCTTCGCCGCGGCGGACCGGGTGGTGCTGGCGGGGCTCTTTCACCCCGAGCGCTACACCGAGGACACCGCGCTCAACCCCAACGAGCTGGTGGCCGCCTGGCGCGCCGCCGGCAAGACCGCCGACTTCATCCCCGACCCCGACGAGATCGTGCGCCGCCTGGTGCCCGAGCTCAAGGGGAACGAGGTGGTGCTGGTGATGAGCAACGGCGGCTTCGGCGGCATCCACGGCAAGCTGCTGGACGCGCTCGCCGGCTGATGCCACACATTCGCGGACAGAAGCGGGGCTCCCGGGGGATTCGGGAGCCCCGCCGCGCTTGCCGCGCACAGCAACATTAGGCCAACATGTGGAGGGGCGCGCAAGGCATTCATCCACAAGGTTTTACGTTTGCGGCCGGGCCTTGACGAACCGGGGCTCCTCCATTAAACTGAGCCTTGTTCAGTAGCAGATGGCGCGCTGAGCATCCTACCCGAAGTCGCCGGCATCCGTCGGCTGAACCCCCCTCCTGTTTCGAGAGATCCCATGAAGCGTGCTGCGCCTTTTCTCCTTGCCGGTCTTTTCGGTCTGGGTGCCTGTTCCGATCTGAACCCCGTGGACTCGGCGCGTGACGCGCTCGCGCCGGGCGGGGTCAAGCTCAACGAGACCGCCGCCGACGCGCACGACATCGTGCCGGGGCAGATCATCGTCCGCTTCCGTCCGGGCGCGGCCCGCTCGGAGATCGCGGAGCAGCACCGCGCGCACAAGAAGGCGGACATGCTGCTGGAGCGCACCGAGATCATGGAAGTGCCGGTGGGGCAGGAGGCGGAGATCGCCGCCCAGCTCTCCAGGAACCCGAACGTGGAGTTCGCCGAGCCCGACCGGATCATGCGCATCGGGCCGTGCGAGGTTTCGACCGCCTGCACGCTGCCGGACGGGCAGTTCTTCGGCTACAAGTGGGACCTGCACAACACCGGCACGGTGCTGACGCAGGCGAGCACCAAGGCGGACGCGGACATGGACTGGGCGGAGACCTTCGACTACCTGGGCGGCAACAGCTTCGCCGGCTCCGCGGTCATCGGCGTGCTGGATACGGGCATCCGCGCCACCCACTCGCAGTTCGCGGGCAAGATCCTGGGCGGGCGCCGCTTCCTGAACGACGGCGTGGCGGTCACCAACTACAACGACGACCACAGCCACGGCACGCACGTGGCCGGGATCGCCGCCGGCATCGGCACCTCGGCGGTGCCGGGCGTGGCGTACGGCAAGAACATCAAGCTCCTCGTGGGCAAGGTGTGCAACTCCGCGGGCACCTGCCCCAGCTCGGCGACGGCGGACGGCATCGTGTGGATGGCCGACAACGGCGCCAACGTCATCAACATGAGCCTGGGCAGCTTCGGCGGTAACCCGGACGGCACCGGCTCCGCCGCGCAGCTTGCCGCCCTTCGCTACGCCGCCAGCAAGAACGTGCTTCCGGTGTGCGCCACGGGCAACGATGACGCCAAGGCGGGCAACGGCTACACGGGCGGCGTGGGCTACCCGGCCCGCTTCGACGAGTGCATGGCGGTGGGCGCCACCAACTGGGGCGACACCAAGGCGAGCTACTCCAACTACGGCCCGCAGATCGAGATCTCCGCGCCGGGCGGCGACGGCAACCCGCTGAACACGGGGAACAGCCTGATCCTGGCCGCGAGCAACTCGGGCGACGGTTCGTTCGGCTTCAAGGCCGGCACGTCGATGGCCACCCCGCAGGTCGCCGGCCTCGCGGCGCTGCTGTACGCCACGGGCACCCGCGACGCGAACGCGATCCGGCAGCGCCTGAAGGAGACCGCCGACGACATCGAGGCTCCGGGCTGGGACAACCGGACGGGCGCCGGCCGCATCAACGCCTACCGCGCCATCACGGGGCAGAACCCGAATGCCGCGCCGGTGGCGAAGCCGGTGAACGCGTCGACGGGCAACAAGGGCGTCGCGATGGCGTTCGACGGCACCGCGTCGTTCGACCCGAACGGCAAGGCGATCAAGAGCTACACGTGGAACTTCGGTGACGCGGCCTCGGCCTCGAATACCGCCACCACGGCGCAGGCGAGCCACACCTACATGCGCGCCGGCAGCTACAGCGTGTCGCTGACGGTGGTGGACGCCGCGAACCTCACGAGCACCACCACGAGCACGGTGGTGATCGCCAACATCGCCCCTGCCATCTCGTCCTTCTCCGGCGCGACGCTCCTGCCGGGTGAGAGCTACGCCGCCGCCGGCTCCTTTGCCGACGCGGACCCGGACCAGTGGTCGGCGACGGTGAACTACGGCGACGGCAGCGGGCTGAGCCCGCTGGCGCTGAACGGCCAGAGCTTCTCGCTGAGCCACACCTACACGGCCGCCGGCACCCACACGGTCAGCGTGACGGTGCAGGACAACGACGGCGGCTCCGGCAACGGCACGGCGACGGTTACGGTGCTGACGGCGCAGCAGGCGATCTCCGCCACGCTTCTCAGCGCGGTCGCCGGCCTTGACCAGGCGGCCTCGTTCTCCGCGCCGCTGCGCAACGCGCAGGCTTCGCTGGATCGCGGCAACCTGGCCGCCGCCAACGGCCAGATGCGCGCCTTCCTGAACCACGTGGACGCGACGGTGCGCTCCGGCCAGCTCCCGGCCTCGACCGGCGCCGAGCTGACTGCGGCCGCCAACCGCATCCTCGCCAGCGTGAACCGCTAGTCTCGATGTAAAGGCGGGGGCACGCGCCTCCGCTCCTGCTAGACAGCAGCCGCCCCCTCTCCGGTACGCATGGAGAGGGGGCGGCTGCGTGTGGGGGCCCTCACCCCCAGCGTCGCTCCGCGACGCATCCCCCTCCCCCAAAACTGCCTGGGGGAGGGGGACTCGGGCACCATCCCCTGTGTGTCGAGCCGGCTTCAGCCGCCTTCGCGTAGTTCCAGCCGGGGGATTCATCCCCCGGCGATCCGGGCACCGATCCCGCCCCTGCAAACCTGCGAAGGCAGGTTTCCCGCGGTTGTTGCAGCGGTTTCAACCGCCGGGTGGCAAAAAAGCCGGGGCATCGCAGCGATGCCCCGGCTTCCTTACATCACCTAACCCTCACCCCTCACCCCCCGCGCGTAGCCGGCCGCTCCCAGTCGCGCAGGTGGTTCAGGAGGTAGTCGATCCCGAACACGTGGCGGCGGTGGTCGCCGTCGCCGCGGAAGACGACGGCGCTCCAGCCGCGCATGCCCGTGGGCGTGTAGTGGCGCCCGTGCATGGTCAGCTTCTGGCCGGAGATCGCTTTGATCAGCACCTGCTCGTAGCGGCTCCGCGACAGCTCGCGCTCCGGGAACAGGTTGTCCCAGGTGCACAGGCGCCCCACGTCGCCGTACTCCTCCGGCCGGTCGTCCAGGTCCAGCAGCGAGGGCGCGCGGCCCCGCATCACCGACCCGATCAGGCGGAAGGTGAACGGGTCCGAGATGCGCCGGATGGGATGCCAGAAGTGCTTCACCGTGAGCCCCGCGATCGCGCGCAGGCTCAGCTTCCGCCCGTCGCGCGAGCTCCAGACCGGCGCGTCCACGTCCGACTGGAAGGGGTTCAGGGGGAAGGTGTCGTAGCGCGCCAGCCACCCCTTCCGCGAAGTGTGCGGCATGGGACGGTAGCCGCTGATCACGGGAAGGCTCATCCGCTCCAGCATGTCCAGCTCGAACGACGGCCAGGTCATCACCTCGCGCACGATGCCGGCGATCAGCGTCCCCGTGGCGATCATCAGCGACGCGCTGGGGGTGAAGTCGGCCGTGATCTCGATGCGGTCGCCGCGCGGTCGCACGCCGACGCCCGTGGAGCGGCGGTTGGCGGCCAGCATCATCACCGGCGCGGGGAGGATGTACGACAGGAGGAGCGCCAGCTTGTGCACCGTGCGGCTGCGCCCCTGCTCCGAGCGCGGCAGCTCGAACGAGACGTTGTAGTGCGTGCTGAACCCCACCAGCTTCACCTCCCGCTGCTCGCGCCGCTCCCACGCGTCCAGCTCGCCGCGCAGGTACAGGATGCTCTCCCACAGCGACCGCCCGGCGCGGGCCGCGCACCCGCGCTCGATCTCGATGACGGGGGTCGCCACCTCGATGACCCCCGTGTCGAAGTACACCGCGCCCCCCGTGGGGAGGTGGTACGAGGTGCCCACGCGGTGCATCAGGTTTCCGCGCACGAAGGCTCGCGGGTCGCCGAACACGTCTTCCGGGCGCACCTGCTCGCCATCCACCATCACCGAGAACTCCGCCTCCATCCCGATCGCGGCAAGCTCCAGGCGGTCCGTCCTGGCCGCCCCCTTGGCCGACGTCCCGGCGCCTTTCTTGTTGTCAGTCGTCATCGCGCCCCAACCTCGGCAATTTCCGCGTCATGGCCGGGCACCGGCCCGGCTTCCTCCTCCCCCGGCGCGTCCGAGGGAACCACCACCGTGTAGCCCAGGTCCAGGTGCAGCTGGTCGTCCGTTTCGCCAACCCCGTGCCCCCACGGCAGGGCGCGTATCCCCGGGAGCACCGTTTCCGCGATCTTCCCGTAGCGGGTGATCGTCTTGTCGTCGTCCAGCCAGTCGTCGCCGATGCGGTAGATGTTGGCCGCCGTCCCCCACAGGTGCGGCGACGCGTGCCCGGAAAAGCGGTGCGCCGGCGAGCGGTACCCGCCGTTGGCCGCCACGTGCACGTACGTCCCCACCTCCTGGCGAAAGAGCTCCAGGTAGGCGGCCAGCAGTGACACGGCGCACGGAATGTAGCGGGGCCACGAAGCGCGCAGCAGCTCTGTCTCCCGCACGTCCACGTTGATGAACTCCCAGAGCTGGAAGTGCGGCGCGAGCTGCGTGTCCAGCGCTACGTCCCACGATGGGATCTCGTAGAAGAAGCGCGGCAGCCGCCGCACGCGCCGTGACCGGTCGCGCATCAGCTCGCCGGGGCGCAGCACGGCGCGGTACTCGGCGCCCAGTGTCGTCCCGTCCACCATTTTGAGCACCGTCGCGTCAGGCATTCTTCTTCCCCGCGGCGGTCAGGTGGTTGTACACGGCGCGCGAGATGCGGGCGATGGTGTCCTGCCGCCCGCTGGCGCCCGGCTCCCACTCCGTCAGCACGGTGATCGCGTACGGCTTGCGGCCGGGGAGGTAGACGATGGCCGCGTCGTGCGCCACCGTGGAGATCTCCCCCGTCTTGTTGGCCACCCTGGCCCCGTCCGGCACCCCGGCGGGAATGCCCCGGCGGAACTCCTGCTCGTTCATGATCTCCAGCATGCGCGCCGAGGCTTCCACCGAGAAGGCGGTCCCCTCCTCGATGTGGCGCAGCGTCTTCACCATCCCGCGCGCGGTCACTCGGTTGCTGATCCCGGCGTCGAAGGCGTCGTTGTCCTCCACTCCGCGGGCCAGCTCCACCCCGTCGATCTCCAGCTCCTTGACGGATGCGCGCAGGTCGTCCAGCCCCACCAGGTCCACCAGCAGGTTGGTGGCGAGGTTGCTGCTGGTGACGATCATGTGGAAGCACAGCTCGTCCACCTTGAGCGTGCGCCCGAGGTGCTGGGGGACGACGGCGTTGGCGTCGCGCGCGGCCTCCACGCGGAAGGGCTGGCGGTTGGCCACGCTCAGGAAGCGGTTCCGCACGTGCACCCGGCTTTCGCGCGCGAGCCGGCCGCGGTGGATGGCGCCGAACACCCCCACCAGGATCGGCACCTTGATGGTGCTGGCCGCGTGGAACCACTCGTCGCCCTGGTAGTCCCACCAGTCGCGGGTGTGGTAGTCGAACATGCAGCACGCCACCCGCTCGGCGCCCGCGTCCCTGCCAATCTGCTCGACCCGCGCCTTCAGGTCGTCCGGGTCTGACGTCTCTGCCATGGCTATGGTTGGGGTGTTCCTCGTGCGCCGGAGATCCGTTTGCCGCATGGGGACGGCGCCCGGCGCGCAACCCGCGCGGCAACGCAGGACTCGCGCCAGAGCCGGGGCAGGGTGCGCGTGGCACGCGCGGGCACCGGGGTACGCCCGAACGGAAACATTGACTTGAAACGCACGGGCGCATAACGTTTCCAGCAGCCGACAAGAGCACCCCGGTCGTGAGGCCGGTCCGCAAAGCCAGGGGTCTCCCGCGTGGAGACGGCCCAGCCGCCGAAGCCCGCCAGACGCCGCCCTCATCGCGCCCCGTCGCTTCGGACCCGTGTGCCTTTTTCGGCACCCGCCCCCGGAGCACGGGGCTTCGTCATTCCCCGAACGTCCTCTTCCCAACGCCAGCCAGCACCTTGATGCCGCGCCACCCTCTATTCCGAAAGCTCGCGCTCGCGTCCATCCTGTTGATCACCGCGTGCGTGGACCAGCCGACCGCCCCCACGAGATCCGCTCCGCTCCCCGATGGACGGCCCATGGCTGCCGCATCCGCGTCGTTCTCGGCCACGCACACGATCTCCGTGCCGGGGAGCACCTTGCAGGAGTTCGGCACCGTTCGCCTGGCGCCCACCGGAATCGTGATCCCGCGCGACATGTGGGTGCGCGTGCGGGTGAGCGGCAGCGTGCGGATCGACGCCGATCCCGAATGGGTGCGCCGCTTCTGCAACCCGGGACCGCCGTCCGAGTGCCCGCCCCCGTACGACGGTGCCTCCGCGGGCCCGCTCGGGGTGAACGACGGACTGGAGGTACAGGTGGCGATGAACAACGCCTACTTCCTGTGGCGGCCCCGCGCGTCCGGCGGCGACGGCGCGGAGGACATCATGTGGGTCAGCGCCGGAACCAGCGTGCTCGCGGGCCGTGCCGGGCTGTGGGAGTTCGGCGACTGCTGGGCGTGCACGCACGAACCCGGGCGCGCCGGGCGCTACCGCCTCACCGGCACCCAGACGCTCACGGTCGAGGAGATCAACCCGCTCTCCGTCCGCGCAGACCGCACCGAGACCGACCCCGGCGAACCGGTGGGCTTCACCGCCCGCGCGGACGAGGAGATGCGCAACCTGGAATGGGCCTTCGTCCCCGGCGACACCCTCCCGGAGAGCGAACCGGCCGCGTCGCTAGCACGTGCCGGCGGAGCATCTTTCTCCCTATCGGCGGCTGCCGCCGCGCCGGCGGCGGACTGGGACGCGCTCGCGAGCTGTCGGCGCAAGGAGGCGTGCACCACCCGCGTCGCGGTGAGCGGGCGCATGTGGGTGCGCGGACACATCGAGGACCAGATCGTCTTCGCCAAGAGCGAGATCGTGCGCGTGCAGCCCGTTCGCCTGAAGCTGGACTGCACTCCCAACCCGGTCACGCGCGGCCAATCCATCACCTGCACCGCCAGCAAGGACCCCGCGAGCACCCCCGGCGAGCTCAAGATCACCGGCTGGAGCTTTGCGGATATGGATGGACACACCATCACTCGTGCGTCTGGAAGCACCTCCCTCACCTGGAGCGGCATCATGGTGGTAGGCGGAACCATGCACGTATCAGGTACCGTTGGCCAGCAGCAACACGCAGCGAGAGCAGATGTTCAGGTAAGCCCGAGAGCTGATTGGAGTGTAAATTTCCCTGCCACACCGGTTGCCGGAAAAAGCGAAGCTTTACCGTATCCGCCGGTCACGACTCCCGGCGTAGGATCAGAAGGTGTATTTGGGCGATACACATACGATTGGTCGCAATCTGCCCTGCGTGGAGGAACCGGGCCGAACTCGGGATGGTACTTCTTCCGCGGACCTCCAGAGTTCGACAACGCACGCATCCACGTGAACCCTGCGCTCTATCCTGACGATCCGTTCTACCGCGCGCAGAATGGGGGTACGTCTCGAAGTGGCCATCGCTACTGTGATAGACGCTTCATGGAAAGCGCCCGAGAGTTCGTTGAACAGCATGAGCTCCGGCATCACGAGATCGCGCGGCAGTTCTGGACGGGCGCTGGGGTGGCCATGGCGGAGGGTGCGCGGTACTACCATCCAGAAGGAGCGCTTTCGGCTGACGCCATTCTGGTGCATATGACCACAGGGGCGGTTGATGCGCTCACGTCCCAGCAGGCGGCTTTCGATAACACGAGCAAGCTTGAAGTTACCTGTGAGTTCAAATTACTACCCGCCCGCTAAGATCTGATGATGCTCCGAATCACTACCTTCGTGGCTGTGCTGCTCCTGTTAGTGGGACGGGTGCACGCCCAAACGGACGCCGACTCAATCCATGCGCGAAACGCCTGCCGCCTGGCGCGCCAAGTAGTCGAAACCGGGCAGCCGGCCCCACACACCGCATGGGCGCTGCGGCAGATCGGAGCGTGCGGGCCTGCCACACACGGAGCGGCGCTCGCCAGCGCGGTGCGGCGGCTCCGCGCTGAGACGGATACCGTGCAACTCCGGGAATTCTGGCGCGCCTCGCGGTATCTCCGTGACGGCGAGTTGTTCGGCGCATCGCTGGATGTCGCCGGCGACCGCGGCGCCAGCCCTCAAGCACGGGTGTTCGCGTTGCTGAGCTTGCTCCACACGGTCCGATTCGGCCGGTCAGCGGATTACCGGCACATGGTCGGCGGGTTCGAGGAGGATTCAGGTCTTCGCCGAGTGCGCGGTGGATGCGCCCGGATTTTCGTGAGTGACGACGTGAGGATCGTCGGGAGCCCTCTTCCCGTGGATTACGCCGAGCGAGTACAGACTCTCGCCGAACGCCTGCGCACGGACGTGACTGAGCCACTGGATGTGCAAACTGCAGCATCCTGCCTGTAGGCGGCGGCTCGGCGACGCGACGCCGGTCTCGCTCCTTGTCTCCCACCCACCGTCCGGCCTAAACCCCCGCCGTCTCCGCCACCCGCGCGGCGTTGTGGAAGTCCGCGTAGTCATCAGGGATGCGCTTGAACTCTTTGGCACCGTAGTAGACCTGCCCATGCGGAACCGTACTAATACATCGCTTCTTCTCGTCCTTGCCAGCGCAACGGCGTTGAGCACACCGACCTTGGCCCAGTCCGGCACGACGCAGGAGGACCCTCAGGTTCATCATCGAAACGCGTGCAGGCTCGCACATCAGGTCCTTGGGCATGACCAGCCTGCGAATCAGCGCATCTGGGCAATCGGTTACGCCAGCGGGTGTGGAGATCTGGGCGGCGAGGCACTCGCGGCCGCCGTCCTCCAGTACCGCTCCGGGCGCGTACCGAACGGCGAGATGGAGAAACTTGTCGAATCCGCGGCCCTCCTCGTCGACGCAGGATATTCGAAGCTGCACTTTCTCTCGCGGCTCACAGGAATGCGGTGGTCACTACTCGGGTGCAGGCTATCCGGATCGCATTCCACCAGCTGAATCCAAGCAGGTCCGAGAGTTACGAAACATTCGTCGTCGACCCGTCGAGAACCACTACGATCTACACTCCGCTCGTCAG
>DASVVI010000607.1:0-3210 GCA_036386635.1 Longimicrobium sp. | reverse complement strand
CGCCGCGTCCTCCGCCGGCCCGGCGGCGAGGGGATGGACCGCCTCCAGCGTCCCCTCGCGCAGGATCACCACCTCCACCCCGGCCTGCGTGCGCGCGACGGCCCCCACGCGCCCGCGCCGCGCCGCCGGCACCCGCGCGCGCACCGCTTCCGCCAGCGCGACCGCGCCGGGTACGATGCGGCCCAGCGTGAATCCGCACGCCTGCGCCGCCGCGCCCACCGCCTCGACGATGGCCTCCGGGGCGACGACGGCCAGCGTCGCGGCCGGGGCGCCGGCGCGGACCCTTTCGACGCGCACCGCATCGGCCACCAGCGACTCGTCGCGCACGGCGAAGTGGCGGCGCGCGTTCTTGGCCACCAGCGCGCCCAGCTCCGCCCTGCGCACCGGCGGGAGCGGAACGACCTTGGCGTGTCCCAGCCGCCCCAGAAGCGCCACGTCCAGCGTGCCACCCGACGCGCCCAGCGCCGACGCCAGCGCGGCGAGGGCCTCGTCCAGCTCCGGCCAGCCGCCGCCGCGCGTGGCGGGCGACAGGTCGCTCTCCAGCACTTCGGGGATGCGCGCCGCCGGCCCGCTCGCCGCCACCATCCGCTCAGGCGCCAGCGCGATCGCCAACTGTACGCGACGTGGCGGTTTGCGGTCGGTCGAATCGGCTCGTGTCATCTCAATCCGGTCGGGTGTGCTCAGGGCACGTTCTGGATGCCGTAGATCGCCTGGAGGAGCGAGAGGGCGACGAAGCCCACCGCGCCGCCGAACGCCACGATCATCACCGGCTCCACCAGGCGAAGGAGGCGCTCCAGCGAGCGCTCCACCTCGCCCTCCATGGCCTCGGCTGCGCGCTCCAGCATCTCGGGAAGGCGGCCGCCCTCCTCCCCCACTTCCACCATCTGCAGGAAGGAGAAGGGGTAGACGCCGCCGCGCCGCAGCGACACCGCCAGCCCGTCGCCCGCGCGCACCTCCTCGCGGACGCGCAGCACGTCGGCGGCGACGGCGGCATCGGACTGGGCCTCGGCGGCCGTCTCCAGCGCGGGGAGGATCGGCATTCCGCTGCGCAGGAGGGTCGAGAGCGCCCGCGCCAGCCGCACCGCCGCCACGCTGCGCCGGATCTTCCCCGCGACCGGCGCGCGCAGGAGCGCCCGGTCCACGGCGTGGCGCCCTTCCTCGGTGGCGCGGACGGCCGCGAGCGCCGCGGCCAGCAGCACCGGCAACATCAGCAGCGCGGGCCACCAGCGCCCCACGAAGTCGCCCGTCGCCAGCAGGAGCGCGGTGGAGCGCGGGAGCTGCGAGCCGGTGTCGGCCAGCAGCTCCACGAAGCGCGGCAGCACCTGCACGAACAGCGTCGCCAGCGCCGCCGCGCCCACCAGCACCATCACCGCCGGGTACAGCATGGCCGATGCTAGGCGCGCCCTCAGCGCCTGCTCGCGCTCCAGCTGCACGGCCAGGCGGTCCAGCGACTCGGCCAGGTAGCCGCCGCGCTCCCCCGCGCGCACCATCCCCACGGCGAAGCGGGGAAAGATGTCGGGGTGCTCGGCCATCCCCTCAGCGAGCCGCGCCCCGCCGCGCACTCGGGTGCGCACCTCGGACACGGCTTCCGCCACGTCGTTCCTCCCGGCCACGCGCGCCACCGCCCCCAGCGCGCGGTCCAGCGGAAAGCCGGCGGAGAGGAGCGTGGCCAGGTAGCGGATGGACTCCACCATCTCCGCGCGCTTTCCGCGCCCGCCGCCGCGGCGCTCCCCCGCCTCCCGCGCGGGGGCGGGCGCCACCTCCAGCGGGTACAGCCCCCGCGCCCCCAGCGCGCGCTCCAGCGCCGCGGGCGAAGCCGCCTCCTCCACGCCTTTCAGCGTGCGGCCGGCCGAGTCCGCGGCGCGCCAGGCGAAGGAGGGCACGGCCCGCTACCGCGCCGAGATGTCGGCGTTCTCGCCCTCGCCGCCCTCGCGCGCGTCGCGCCCCAGCGTGAGGAGCTCGTAGCCGCCGGCGTCCTCGCGCGCGGGGCTGCGGTAGACGTACGCGGCCCCCCAGGGATCCTTGGGCACGTCGCGCTTGAGGTACGGCCCGCGCCAGTCGCGCGGCACGGGCGCTGTCTCCGGCCGCTTCACCAGCGCGGCGAGCCCCTGCTCGGTCGTGGGATAGGCGTCGTTGTCCAGCCGGTACGCCTCCAGCGCCGACCCCAGCATCTCGATCTGCGCGCGCGCGGTGCTGTCCTTGGCCCTCCCCACGTGGCGAAACACGTTGGGCGCCACCAGCGTGGCGAGCACCGCGATCACGATGATCACCACCAGGATCTCCACCAGCGTGAACCCCGCCGTCTTTCGGGTGTGATGCATGGGTTTTCGGGTTGGTGGGGTGCGAAGTGCCTGGTGCCTAGTGCCTAGTGCCTAGTCCTAAGTGCTAAGTCCTAAGTGCCAACCCCCATTTCTGTCATCCTGAGGGAGCCGCCACACCGGCCTCCGCGTTGCTTCCCCACTGCCGCGGCGACCGAAGGATCTAGCCGGCGAAGCGCGAGGACCGCGAAGCCTTTACGAACCCCTCGGCACGCACATTAGATCCTTCGCTCCGCGCCAGAGTTCGGAGATCGGGCGAGTGCGGAGCCGCGCGTCGCTCAGGATGACAAATGATGGTGGCCCGGCTCCCACCAGCCCGCTTCAGCGGGCTTCGCGTGGTTCCAGCCGGGGGATTCATCCCCCGGGCTTCGATGCCCGCGTTCCGGCGCCCGACGCCCGGCGTTCCGCGCCTGGCCCCATTCCCCATTCCCCATTCCCCACCTCCCCTCACGCCACCCGCAGCACCTCTTCCGGCGTCGTCACCCCCGCAGCCACCTGCCTCCATCCGTCGGCCTGCAGCGGCCGCATACCGCGGGCGAGAGCCAGGCGGCGCAGGCCGTCGGCGCCCGGGCGCAGGAGGAGCTCGGCGCGCAATTCGTCGTCCACGCGGAGGAGCTCGTAGATCCCCGTACGGCCCCGGAATCCGGTGCCGCGGCACGAGGGGCAGCCGCGCCCGCGCAGGGCGTGGGTGGCGGGGTAGCCGGCCTCCGCCATGCCACGGGCGACCGAGGGGTCGATGGGCCCCGGCTCCGCGCAGTGGGCGCAGACGCGGCGCACGAGGCGCTGGGCGAGCACCGCCTCCACCGTGCTCGCCACAAGGTAGTCCGGAACGCCCAGCTCCACGAGCCTCGTGAGCGCGCCGGGCGCGTCGTTGGTGTGCAGCGTCGACAGA
>DASVVI010000606.1:0-2331 GCA_036386635.1 Longimicrobium sp. | reverse complement strand
GGATTGGCGCACGCTCGCCTTTGCTCTCGGCGCCACGGTGCTGTGCGCGCTGTGCGTGAGCCTCCTGCCGTTGTTGCGCGCGCGGCGCGTGGAGATCGCCACCGTGCTGCGCGGGGCGGGGCGCGGACCCGCCGGCGATGCGGGGCGCCAGCGCGCGCGCAACGTGCTCGTCGTGGCTCAGACGGCGGTGGCGCTGGTGCTCGTGGCGTCGTCGGGGCTCATGACGCGCAGCCTGATGCGGCTGAACGCGGTGACGCCCGGCTTCGTGGCGGAGGACGTCGCCGTCTCGCGGGTGCTCCTTCCCCTGGCGAAGTACGGGACGGGCGCGTCGCGAGCGGCTTTCATGCAGGAGGCGCTGGCGAGGCTGCGCGCGGTGCCCGGCGTGCGCGACGCGGCGGTCACCGACCGGGTGCCGCTGGGCACCGATCGCTGGACCGCGGAGATAGAGGTGGAGGATCGCCTGCTGCCGGCCCCCGGCGCGGGCGTCACGCATGGCGCCGTCACGGTCGACGGCCACTTCTTCGGCACCGCCCGCATCCCGCTCCTGCGCGGCCGCACCTTTGGTTCGATGGGCGACGCGGGGGCCGCCGGCGAGGCGATCGTGAGCCATGCCTTCGCGATGCGGTACTGGAGGGGCGAGAACCCGGTCGGCAAGCGCATCCGCACGGCCGGGGGCGCGTGGCGGACGGTGGTGGGGGAGGCCGGGGACGTGCACTACGAGGCGCTCGACAGGCCCGCCGACGAGGTCGTGTACCTGCCCGTGGTGAGGGCAGACAGCGCGCCCGTGCCGTACCTGGTCGCGCTGCTCGCCCGCACCGAGCCGGGGCACGCAAGCGCCGCCATCGAGGTCATCCGCCAGATCGTGCGCGAGCTGGACCCGGCGCTCCCGACCTTCGACGAGGGGACGCTCGACGACGTCGTTCGCCGTGCGTCGGCGCCTACGCGGGCGCTCGTGGTGCTGCTCGCCGTCGCCAGCGGCGTGGCGCTGACGCTGGGCGCGGTGGGGCTGTACGGCGTGGTGGCGTACGGGGTAAGCCTGCGGCGGCGCGAGATCGGCGTGCGCATGGCCCTCGGCGCGCGCCCCGCCGATGTGAGCCGCGCCGTCTCGCTCGGGGGCCTGCGCCTCGCCGCCGTCGGCGTGGCGATCGGCGTGGCCTGCGCGGTCGCGTTCACCCGGCTGCTGCGCGGGCTGCTCTACGACGTGAGCGCCACCGACCCGTGGGTGCTGGGCCTCACCGCCCTCACACTCCTCGGGGTGGCGTTCGTAGCGAGCTGGCTCCCCGCGCGCCGCGCCGCCGCCGTCGATCCGGCCGAGGTGCTCCGCTCGGCTTGATGTAAACCGTGGGGCGCGCAGGCGCCCCGACCCCGGCCCTGATCTCGTCACGGCCGAACCGCACCTCATCCTTCCTGGAGAGTACATGCCGAAGCTGGATTCGCTGCTGGAGAACCCGCGCGCCGCCGGGGTCGCGTGCGCCGTCGCTGCCACCGGGCTGGGGATGGCGTACATGGCCGCCGCCGGGGCGCCGATGCTCTACCTGGCCGTCAACGCACTGGCGCTGCTGATGGGGCTCGCGTTCATGGGCCTGCTGCGCCCCGCTGCCGGGGAGGTGCGCATGATGCGGCCCGTGGTGGTGCTCGCATTCAGCGGGGTGCTGCTCGCGACGGCGTTCTTCGGCCCCTCGGTGGAGGGTGCCTCGCGCTGGTTCCGGGTCGGGGGGCTGTCGCTGCAGATGAGCCTCATCCTCCTTCCGTCCATGCTGGTGGCGTTCGCGCGGAGGCGGGACGTCCTCTCCACGCTGGGAATGATCCTGGCCGCGGTGGCGCTCGCGGCGCAGCCCGACCGCGCGATGGCGGCCGTGCTCGCGGCGTCGCTGGCGGTGCTCGCGGTGCGCAGGCCCAGCAAGGAGGTGCTGGCGGCGCTCGGTGCCGCCGCCGCCGGCTTCGCGGTAACGCTGGTTCGCCCGGACACGCTCCCTGCGGTGCCGTACGTCGACCGGATCCTCTACACCTCGTTCGGCGTCCATCCGCTGGCGGGGGTGGCCGTCGTGGGCGGTGCGCTCCTGCTCGCGGTCCCGGCGCTCGCGGGGCGGAAGCTGGATGCGCGCGGCGCCGACGCGTGCGCCGTGTTCGCCGTCGCGTGGCTGGGGATGGTGCTGGCCGCCGCGCTCGGCAACTATCCCACGCCGCTCGTTGGCTACGGCGGAAGCTCGGTGCTGGGGTACGTGCTCAGCCTGGCGTTCCTGCCGGGGAAGGTGGCGGCCACCGCCGGGGTTGAGCAGCTGGCGCGGGGCGAGGAGCCCGCCGGCGGAGGGACGGGCTTCGATCTCCAGG
>DASVVI010000605.1:0-1664 GCA_036386635.1 Longimicrobium sp. | reverse complement strand
ACTTCAGCGGAGGCGGCCTTCCCGGCGCTCCGGTGGACTGGCGTGTCACGGCGACGCCCGGCTTCTTCTCCCCGCCGGGATGGGACGAGTGGAGCTTCGGCCCCACGCGCCCCTGGTGGTGGTGGATGGATGGCGACGATGACGGCGAGGAGGACGAGACTTTCAGCGGCGTCACCGACGCGTCGGGCGCGCACGCGATCCGGCTGGACTTCGACCGCGCCGTTCCCCCGCGCCCCTTCCAGGTGACGGCGAACGCCACCGTCACCGACGTCAACCGGCAGACGTGGACCTCCAGCGCGTCGCTCCTGGTGCACCCGTCCGCGGTGTACCTGGGGATGAGGACGCCCCGCTCGTGGCTTGAAGCGGGCGATACGATGGAGCTGGAGATGGTCGCGGTGGGGCTGGACGGGAAGCCCGTCGCGGGCCGCACGATCGATGTGCGCATCCGCCGCAACGAGTGGCGCTTCGACGACGGGCGCTGGCGCGAGGTGGAGGCGGGGAGCGAGGCCTGCGCCCGCGTCTCCGGCACTACGCCGGTGCGCTGCACCTTCCGCGTGGTCGGCGGCGACTACCGCATCGAGGGGGTGACCACCGACGCGCAGGGCCGCCGCACCTTCACGACGCTGCGCATGTGGGTGGCGGGCCCCGGCGTGCGCTTCCCCGGCCGCGGCGAGGAGAACGAGGCGCGGCGCGTGGAGATGATCCCGGACAGGGAGCGCTACGCCGTGGGCGACACGGCGCGCATCCTCCTGCGCCTCCCCTTCCAGCCGGCGCGCGGCGTGGTGACGATCGGGCGGAACGGGATCGTGAGGACGGAGCCGCTCGCCACGGAAGGGGCCACGCACACGCTGCGCATCCCCATCACCGAGGCGGACGTGCCGAACGTGTGGGTGCAGGTGGACGTGACCGGCGCAACCTCCGGCGGCACGGAGGAGCTTCCGACGGCGCGCGGCGTGGACATGGCGGCGGGCACGGTGATGCTGCGCGTGCCGCCACTCACCCGCACGCTGACGGTCCGCGCGGTGCCGTCCGACAGCACGATGCTGCCGGACGCGGAGGGCTCCGTTGAGGTGGAGGTGCGCGACGCGGGCGGGCGTCCCGTTGCGGGCGCCGAGGTGGCGGTGGTAGTGGTGGACGAGGCGGTGCTGGCGCTGACCGGCTACCGCATCCCCGATCCGCTCGCGCTATTCTACCCGGAGCGCGCGCCGGGGATCAACGCGCTGCACCTGCGGCCTCTGATCCGCGTGGTGGCGCCCGACTTCGCGCCGGCGCCCGGAACGCTGGTGGGGCGCGTGGTCAACGTGCAGACAGGCGAGCCGGTGGGCGGCACGCGGGTGTCGGTGCAGGGCTCTGGCCTCTCTGCCGTGGCCGATGCGCAGGGCCGCTTCCGCATCCGCGGCGTGCCGCAGGGGACGCTGACCCTGGTCACGATGCAGGAGGGCTACGACGGCGCCAGCCAGACCGTGCGCGCCGTGCCGTCGGACAGCACGATGCTGCCGGACGCCGAGGGCTCGGTGGAAGTGGAGGTGCGCGACGCGGGCGGGCGCCCCGTGGCGGGCGCCGAAGTGGCGGTGGTGGTGGTGGACGAGGCGGTGCTGGCGCTGACCGGCTACCGCATCCCCGATCCGCTCGCGCTATTCTACCCGGAGCGCGCGCCGGGGATC
>DASVVI010000604.1:0-8171 GCA_036386635.1 Longimicrobium sp. | reverse complement strand
TGCGCCGCCGTACGGGGACGGCGCTCTCCAGGAGCAGCGCGAGATCGTCGTCCGGCAGCTCGTCCCAGCCATCGGGAATCGGGCCAAGTCGGCGCTTTTCGATGTCGCACTCGAAGACCAGCCACCCCTGCACCAGCTGGTCCGCGGCCTCGCCGGCCATGCGCATGCGCGCGTCGAAGGTCGGGAACACGTCCCAGACCGTCCACTCGCGATCGTCCTGGAGCAGATTCCTCATCGGCATGCGGGCGTGCGGTCGCAAACCGTGTGCGCGGCCACGCGCACAGCCGCCCGGCGGTCCGCCGCTGCATCCGCCGCGTCACGTGCGGACGTTCAGGGGCGGCGAATCCCCGCTGCCGCCTGCTTGGTGACGATCAGGATGACCCCGTGCTCTCCGGCCCGCCCATACTCGACGATCGCCTGAGCGGGCTTCACGACCTCCATGCGCTCGACGTGTTCCGGGCGGATGCCGCGTGCTATGATCTGCTCCCCCGACAGCCGCTCACCGTCCACGATGAACAGCGGCTGTGGTGTGACGGGCGTAGTTGGCCCCGGACAGTCCAGCTGGATGGTGACGCCCGGCCGCGGCTGTGGGGCCGGACCGGCGATATGGTCGGCCGCGCAGCCCTGCAGGAGCAGGGCGGTGCCGAGGCCGGCGAGCAGGCGGGAGCTTGTCATGGGACGGACCTCTCGATCAGAGGAGCTGCGTGCGGCCGGGTTCTCCGCATCAACGCCCAGAGCCCTGCCTCCGCGCACAGCAGGAGCACGGCGATGGTGCCCGTCACCGTCCGCACCTTCTCCTGTTGCTCGGCGGTCGGAAACATCTCCAACGAGCCCCTCACGAGGTAGAGCACGTCCAACGCGAGCACCACTCCCACCGCGAGCATCAACAGCCGAATCGCGATTCTCATCTGGGCACCAGGTCTGGGGGTGCGCGAATGGTGGAAAAGCACCATCGACGGGCAACTAGCCGCGGCCTCAGTTGGCCCGGGCAAGCGCCGCCAGCAGCCAGCGGGCGAGCTCCGGCTCGTCCACGATGGACCAAGAGTAAGGGTCGCGGCGGCCATCTTGCCGGAAACCCTTTCCGGTGGTCGTAATGAGCTCGGCCCGCTTGTTCCCCGCCACGCGCAGCAGTTGATGAGCGCCGCGTGGTCGGAGCAGGGCGAGCGCCGCGCGGAGTCCGCAGCGCATGCTCACGCTCCCGCCGGACGGTCTGACGCGGAGGGCGCCGCGGCCGGCGGACGCAGCACGGGCTCGAGCGTCTTCGGCGGCTGGGCGGGATCGACAGGATCGGCGGAGGAGCCGCCGCTCATCGGGTAACAGTCGGGCGGCGACGTTTGCCCGGGGCCGACGCTCGTCCAGCAGTACCATGACCTGCGGCGCGCCGCGGCCCGGTAGCCCGTCCCGGTCGACTGCAGGCTCAGCGTGACGCCGTGCTCGGGCCGGTACGGCAGGTTCGCGGCACTGAGCGGCCGGCTCGTGTCCAGCGTGTCCGGAAAGCGTCCGTACTTCGACGAATGCTGCTGCATGGCGTCGTTGAGCCGGACCAGCTCCTCCGCCGCTTCGGTTCGCGCATCGCCGCACGCGGCCACGAAAAGGGCGGCGAAAACGGGCAGCACTCCGCGCAGCATTGCGTTCGACTTCGGGATCATGCGAAAAGCCTCCGGGCAGTCGTTCGATGGCGGCGATGAGTCGTTCAGGCTCGTGCGGGCGGCGCGGGCATGGCGGCGTTGAACTGCTCGGACTGCCCGCGCGGGATGCTGAGCGATTCCCATCGGTCCGCCTGGAAGTGCTTCGCCAGGAAGACGATCTGCCCCACGTGATACGCGGCGTGCGTGAGCTGGCGGTTGATCGCCTGCACCAGCGAGTGCGGCTCGCCGCGGATGTGGATGGTGCGGTCGAGGTCGGCCGGGGTGAGCGACTCCAGCGACGCGAACGCGGTCGCCCATCCCGCTCCCCAGCGCGCCATCACCGACTCGCGGGTCTCGGTGGGGGCGATCACGAACTCCGAGTCGCGGTCGCGCCACGGCTTCTCGCCGTCTGTCGTGAGGAAATCCGTCCAGCGCGAGAGCAGGTTGCCCGCCATGTGCTTGACCACCAGGGCCAGGCTGTTCGACTCCGCGTCGATCATGGCAAAGAACTGCGCGTCGGTCACGCGTGCGAGCGACCGGTCCGCGAGCGACTTGTACTTGCGCATCGTCTCCGCGGAATCGCGAAGGTACTCCGTTCGGAATGCATCCATCGGCCACCTCCAGGGCGTACAGAATCGTTGCGCGCCAACGCCGCAGCCGCTGGGCTCCGGCTTCTTGGGAATGGTGGGGCGGCCTGCGCGCGGAGTCAACCGAGCCGTGGGCGCGCCCGCCGGCCGCACCACCGGCATCGCGCATGCGTCAGGGCCGGATCGGGACGGCACATGCACTCAGGTACTTAATGTTCGCAGTTTTACGGCGGAAGCTTGCCATGGAAGAGATCTCCCCAGCGGCGCCGGGCCGCACGTACCCATCGGAAGAGCGCCTGCAGCGGCTCGCGGAGCGGGTTGAAGACGAGTTCCGCGCCTTCGTCTTCGACCCCGGCTTCTCGTGCCTGGGCGCCCGCGCGGCGCTCCGCCACGACGGCCACCGCATCGGCGCGTTCGGACCCATGGGCACGCCGGAGGCGACGGAACAGCTCGCACGCGCCCTGGCGGAGTTCGCGTCCGAGTCGGCGGAGGCGGAGTTCTCGACCTTTGTGGCCGCCTTCATGGGCGCCGCGCCCGAGGATGAGGCCGAGTTCGAGGCGCTGCTCTGGCGGCAGCTCCAGGCGCTGCACGATGCGGATGCCACGCGCGGCTGGGCGCCGTCCGTCAGCGACCGGCCGGAGGACCCGCGCTTCTCCTTCTCGTTCGCCGGGATGGCGTTCTTTGTCGTTGGGCTCCACCCCGCGAGCTCGCGGCTGGCGCGGCGCTTCGGATGGCCGACGCTGGTCTTCAACCCCCGCGCCCAGTTCGAGCGGCTCCGCGCGGATGGCCGCTACGGCGGGCTGCGCGACCAGATCCGCGCGCGCGAGGTCGCGCTCCAGGGCGACCTCAACCCCAACCTGGCCGAGTTCGGCGAGGCGTCCGAGGCGCGGCAGTACTCCGGACGCGCTGCCGAGCCCGAGTGGCGCTGCCCCTTCCACCGGCACCCATGAGCACGCCCGACCTCAAACACCAGACCATGCAGATCATTCGCACCCTCCACCTCCCCCCGCAGACCGGCGCCGGCTTCGAGATCCGCCGGGGCGAGCTTCTGCGCATCATCGATCCCACCGGCGAGCAGGTGTCCGACCTGGTGTCGTTCGCGCGCGACGACGCGAGCGAGTGGCTCTCGTCGGGGCGCACCATCGACTACGCCAACAACATCTACCTCACCACGGGGCACACGCTGTACTCCAATCGCAGCCGCCCCATGTGGACGATCGTGGAGGACACCGTCGGCCGCCACGACTTCCTGCTGACCCCCTGCTCGCCGGACACCTTTCGCATCATCTACGGCAACACGGACCCGCACCCCAGCTGCTTCGGCAACCTGGTGGAGAACCTGGCGCCGTTCGGAATCGCGCCCGACGCCATCCCCACCACCTTCAACGTCTTCATGAACGTGGCGGTGGGTGAGGATGGCGAGCTGGCGATCCTTCCGCCGCGCTCGCGGGCGGGGGACTACCTGCTGCTGAGGGCCGAGATGGAGATGGTAGTGGGGGTGACCGCCTGCTCGGCCGAGCTCTCCAACAACGGCTCCTTCAAGCCGATCGACGTGGAGGTGCTGGCCAGCACACCCGAGTGACGGCGGCGCAGCTCGGCCATGGGCGTGGCGGCCCGGCGCAGGACAGAGCCGCGATAGCGCACGCCCCCGTGCAGCACGCGCTCGCCGACCGCCAGCCAGCTGCACACCCCGCGCTCCACGAACAGCCACCCCGGCGCCAGCAGCGACGAGCTCGCCGGGAAGTAGGCCGCTCCGCCGTCCCGCCTGCGCCCCCATTCGGCCACCGCTGCGACACCCACCACCGCGCCGGCGGCGGCCTTCCAGCGACCGCGCGACGCGAGCGCGCCCAGCACGGGGAGCGCGGCGAGCTGCACGGCCATCCGCCCCGGCCGCGCCCATTCGTCGTACGCCTGGCGGACCCGCTGGTTGAGGAAGTGGCGGGCTTCCGGCGGCTGGCGGAGCACGAACACGTCCCTCGCGACGTGCTCACACCCTCCCGCGGCGAGGACGGTGCGCACCAGCTCGAGATTCTCGAACATCACCGCGCCGTCGTAGCCGCCCGTCGCCAGCAGCGCGGAGCGGCGCACCGCGAGCGTCCCGGGCCAGTCGCCTTCCATGGCCCGGTTGAGCAGGATGCGACCCGTGTCCCACCGGGCGTGCCAGGGCAGCGGATGAAAATAGTTCTGCGGACGGACGACGTGGGCATCGTCCAGCAGCCGCGCCACGGCTGTCAGCCCCTCCCGATCGTAGCGCACGTCGTCGTCGGCCACGACGATCCTCTCGTGCGTGGCGTGGTGCACGCCCGTCAGCACCCCGCCCACCTTCCCCATGGGCGTGGCCTTGTCCGGATCCACCGGAAGATGCCGCACGAACGATCCCCACTGTGCGGCGTGCGCGGCAAAGACCTCCGCGTCCGACCCGTCGACCACCAGCACCTCCGCATGCGCCGAGAGCCACCGCAGGTACGCGGTGAGCCCGCCGCCGTGCAGCGACGTGCCGGAGCGCAGTGGAAGGACGTACGAGATCAGCATGATCTAGAGCGGCGGCAACGCGTGTGCCAGCGAGACCGGCAGCTTCAGCGCGCGACTACGCTCTCAGGATGTGGCGGGCAGAAGCGCCGCGCGTCGCGCCGTCACTCGGGCGCGGCGTCAGGGCGGAAGCCGAGGTGAGTGCTCATGGTGAAGCTCGCCACGTTCGCCCGGCGCGGCGCCGTCACGATCGCCCGGTAGCCGTGCGCGCGCGCGTACTCGACGCCGAGCAGCTTGAGCGCCGTCCCGATCCCCCGCTGCCGGTACTCCTTGCGGACGCCCGTCCACCCCTGCTCCAGCCGCCCGTCCTGGCTGAGCTTCGGGTCCAGCAGCGTGTATCCGACCCAGCGCTCCCCGTCGAGGGCCAGGAAGCATGCCTCCGGGTCAAGCTCGAATGCGTCCAGCCGGTCCCGCATGACCTCCGGGGTACGCGGCACGGCCGGATCTCCGGTCTCGCTCCGCGTCTCGTTGTCGAGCTCCGTGAAGCGCTCCAGCCAATCCGCGCGCCGTACCTGGAGAGCGGCGAGTGTGGTGAACGTCACACCGTCCGCATCGAGCCGCGAGAATAGCGGTGCGAACTCGCTGACATCGACATCCCGCACCACGAGCTCCAGGAGTACCTGATCTGGCAACAGCATACCTCACCTCCCTGAGAGTTCGGGCGTGCGATGACTCAAAAGCAGGTCAGCGCTCCATCTCGCACGTGGGTGAGCCGTGTTCGCCGATGGTGACGATGGGGCGGCAGTTCGCGTGATCGGGATCGGGCTTCAGCTTCTGTGCCTCGCGGCAGAAGATCGCATCGTTGACGTACTCGCGGATTCGCGCGAGCAGATACTCATTCGTATCCCGATCGAATCGGTCCCAGAAATAGGCGGCGAGCTGCGCACCCTGCTTGGTGCCGGCTTCGTCCCAGTCGCTCCCTCTGCGCTCCGCCTCCTCCAGGTGCAGGGAGCCACGAACCGCTTCCAAATCCGTGAGCAACTCGCTGAACTCAGCGACGAACTTGGCTTTCGTCATCGACCTCTCCGGGGTTCTGGGTGAGGGGGTCGGACGAAGATGGGTGCTTCGCCCGGCGCCACGCCAGAACGACGCCCCCGAACAGGAGCGAAGGCAACCAGACCCAGACGAACTCGCTTCGCAGCACCGCCAGCCCGCGTACGGTAAAGAAGCGGCTGATGCTCAGCGGCGAGACCTCGATGGGGCGCCACGGAAAGAAGTAGCGGCTGTTCTCCAGGGGCGCGAAGAAGGCCACGCCCAACCCGCCCGTGGTCAGCGCATCCAGAAAGGCATGAGAAGCAGTCGCGATGAAGAAGAAGAGCCACATCCTCCCCCGCTGCCGCTCGCCCGAGAAGAACAACGCCACGACGATGGCCGCAAGCAGCGCCGCAAAGAACAACGAATGCGACAGCCCGCGGTGCCCGAGCACGTGCTCGTACGGGATGCCGAAGCGAAAGGCGACCACATCCAGGTCCGGCAGCACGGCGCACGCCGCACCCAGAACCCAGAAGCGTGCGGGCACGGCCGGGCGCCAGAACGCGGTGCCCAGCGCGAGCCCAGCGGCGGCGTGAGAGAATGCGGAAGCCATTCGGGGATGTTAATGGCACGATGTTGCCTGCTGCGCGTTGTCAGGCGCGATTCTACGCAGCGGAACGAGATCGCTCCTTGATGATGCCGGCCAGAGCCCGCAACGCCTGGTTGACAGACGCGGCGTCAGGAAAGATCTCGGCTACATCCGGATCCAGAGGAACGAGGTTGGTGCCCTGCGCATAGCGTTCAGCGTACTTTCCACGCACCCCCTGGCGTAGTTGCTCGGGGGTGAATTCGTACTCTTCGCCCAGATCGTCAGCGTCCGATTTCGCGTTCATATGTCCTCCGCTCGCTTCCGCCGTCTCCCGACTCGGACTCGACTCGACGCGCATGCTCATGCGACCAACCTAGCCGACCGCGCAATGCGCGCCAGAGTCTCGTCCTGTTCATCGTAAGCATCATCGACCAGGATTACCTCCCGCCCGACAAAAAACAGGAGGCACGGAGACTACTCTCTCCGCGCCTCCGCGCCTCCGCGTGAGCCCTGCCGTTCCGTGCGGGTGGGACTACCGCGCCGCCAGCAGCTCCTCGCGCTCCTTCTTCGTGGACTCCACCAGCTTGGGCACCTCGTGGGCGGGGACCTCCTCGTAGGCGTGGAAGGTGCGGGTGTGGGTGGCGCGGCCTTGGGTAAGGGAGCGCAGGGTGGTGGAGTACTTGTACAGCTCGGACTGCGGCACCAGGGCGCGCAGCCGCTGGGCACGGCCCGCGGGCTCGATCCCCAGGATGTGGCCGCGGCGCTGGTTCAGGTCGCCGATGACGTCGCCCAGGAACTCGTCGGGGGTGATGACCTCGACGGCCATGACCGGCTCCAGGATCACCGGCTGGGCGCGTGAAGCGGCCTCATGGAAGGCGAGAGAGCCGGCCACCTTGAACGCCGCTTCCGACGAATCGACCGTGTGGTAGCTGCCGAAGAAGACCTCGGCCTCGAAGTCCACCATCGGGAAGCCGGCGAGGACGCCGCGCACGGCCGCCTCCTGCACGCCCTTGTCCACCGCGGGGATGTACTTGCCGGGGATGACGCCGCCCACCACCGCGTCGGTGAAGCGGTAGCCGTCGCCGCGGCTGAGCGGCTTGATGCGCACGTGCGCGTCGCCGAACTGGCCGCGCCCACCCGTCTGCTTCTTGTGCCGCCCGTGGCCCTCGGAGACCGCTCGTATGGTTTCGCGGTAGGGGATGCGGGGGGCGCGGACGACGACGCTGACTCCCGTCTTGCGCTTGAGCCGCTCGAGCTGCACCTCCAGGTGTAGCTCGCCCAGGCCGCGGGCGATGGTCTGCCCCAGCTCCGGGTTGTACTCGGCGGAGAAGCAGGGGTCTTCCTCGTGCAGCTTGTGCAGGCCGACGGAGAGCTTGTCCTCGTCGCCGCGGGTGGCGCTCTCCACGGCGACGGCGATGTCCGGCTCGGGGAAGCGAACTCCTTCCAGGATCAGCGGATGCGCGGGGGAGGAGAGGGTGTCGTTGGTGTGCGTATCGCGCAGCTTGGCGACGACGCCGATGTCGCCGGCGCGCAGCTCGTCCACCTCCAGCCGGTCGCGCCCCTGCGGCACGGAAAGGTGCGACAGCTTCTCCAGCTTGTCGCGCGACGCGTTCCCCACCTCCTCGCCATTCCGCACCGATCCGCCGAAGACGCGGAAGAAGGAGAGCTCGCCCACGTGCGGCTCGCTGGTCGTCTTGAAGACCAGGGCGCAGAAGGGGTCCGAGTTCAGGCCGCGCAGCTCCACCGTCGTCCCGCCCCGCCCCTGCGCCATCTCGGCCGGGCGCTCCTGCGGCGAGGGGAGGAGCTCCACCACCTTGGTGAGGAGCGCGCGGATGCCGTACGTGAGCGTGGGCGCGCCGCAGAAGA
>DASVVI010000603.1:0-1992 GCA_036386635.1 Longimicrobium sp. | reverse complement strand
CGCCCCAAGTACGATGATGCTCACAACGCCTCCACGGCGCGGCGTGTTGAAATCGTGGAGACGGCGCGGATCTGCCCCCTCTCCTGCGGCGCGCGCCCCGTGAGGGCTGGCACCTCGTCCATCTCCTCCACTACGGAGCCGAGAAGCTCCACGGCGCGGTCGATGTCCGCATCGTCCGCCCACCAGGGGAAGCCGATGCGCAGCACCTCGACGCCCTCGCCGGCCGGCGTCTTCCCCTTCGTCTTCACGCACTTCACCGCCACGCCGCGCTCGGCGAGGGCGCGGTACACCGGGTACACGTCCATCCCCACCAGCTCCAGCGCCACCACCCGCCCCTCCGCCGCGGAGGCCGCGTAGACGCGGGCGCGCTCGCCGAGCACCGCCTTCACCTTCGCCTGGAAGCGCTCGCGGATGGGTCCGCCGGGCCGCGCGTGGCACTGGAAGGCGCGGACCGCCGCCGCGATGCCGGCGATGCGCGAGAAGTCCTGCCCGCCGCGCGGCTCCCAGCGCCCGATGGGGAGATCCCCGGAGAGCGGCTCGCCGGCGCGGAAGGGGCACGGCCACTCCTCGATGACGTCGTGGCGCAGGTAGAGGAGCCCGCTGCCGTGCGGCCCGCCCAGCCATTTGTGCCCGCTGGCGATGTAGGCGTGGCACCCCAGCGCCGCCACGTCCACGTCGATCTGCCCCAGCGCCTGCGTGCCGTCCACCACCACGATGGGCGAATCCGGCCGGCGCACCAGTGCGCGGATCTGCGCGCTGAGGTCGCGGTTGGTGTCCCAGGTGAGGTGCGAGAGGAAGTACAGCCGCCCCGGGGTGTCGACGATGGCCTCCGGGCTCACCTGCACGAGCTTGAAGCGCGGGTCCGCCGCGAAGGCGCCCACCCCGCCCACGTGCTCGCCGTCGGTGCTGTACACGGCCGCGCCCACCAGGAGCCCGGCGAGCGAGTCGGCCAGGCGGTCGATGGTGGCTGTGTGGCCGTCCGCGAAGGCCCACTCCCCCGCCGTGCCGCCGAACACCTCGGCGGCCAGCGGGCGCAGCTCGTCCAGGACGGCGCGCGCCTGGGCGTACGCCGCCAGCGGGTTGCCGCGAATGCGCCGGCGGAACGCGGACATGGCGCGCTCCACCGCGGGCAGCGGATCGGTCATCGTCCCCGGATTGTAGGCGATGGGGGGCGGCATCAGCCCCGCCTCCGTCTCCATCCGCCGGAGCGATTCTAGTTTTCTTTCACGCATCGGATTTCCTCCCATCGGCCTGGTAAAGGCAAAACCGCGGCCAGATGGTCCGTTGTGCCTTGTAGCAGGCAAACGCCTGCAATCTAGTGGATTTTCTGCACGTTTTGTAGCAGTTGCCCCGCGGCTCTCTTCATCGCTCAACGTCCAACCGCCACGCCGTGCGCACAAGTCTGGCAAAGATCGTTACGCTGGCACAGGATTTTACAGCTGGCGCGTAGCCCCGGAAGCGCCGCGGTGATAGCTTCCGCCGGGCCGCCCGCGCCGCCTCCACACCCCTGCCACGACCCTCCCGATGCGCCCATCCGACGCCGTCCGTACCCCCTCCGTGCGCGGATCGCTGCGCCGGGAGGCGGCGCGCAAGGCGTTCCACATCTCCTCGGTCGCGCTCCCGGTGCTGGTGTGGCTCCTTCCCCACCCCACGGCGGCGGCGGGGCTGGTGGCGCTGGCCGTGATCGCCATCGGGGTGGACGTGGCGCGGCTGCGGCTGCGCGGGCCGCGCTATCACTTCCTTCGCCTCACGCGCACCATGCTGCGCCCCCACGAGCGCCGCGGGCTGGCGGGCGGCACCTACATGGCGCTTGCCTACGCGGCGGCGATCGTCCTCTTTCCCAAGCCCATCGCGGTCGCGGGGATGCTGTACAACGGCCTGGGGGACGCGGCGGCGGCGCTGGTGGGGAAGCGGTTCGGGCGGCACAGGACGGCGTGGGGGAAGAGCTGGGAAGGGTTCGCGGCGGCGCTGGTGGTGTGCCTCGTGGTCGGC
>DASVVI010000602.1:0-5256 GCA_036386635.1 Longimicrobium sp. | reverse complement strand
CCCCCCGCCCCCCCCCCCCCCCCCCCCCCCCCCCCCCCCCCCCCCCCCCCCCCGCCACGGCGCGCCGATCTCGCCTCCCGGGAAGCCCTCCCCCGGAACGGGGGAGGGTGGCGGCGATAACGCCGCCGGGTGGGGGCCCCTGCGGACGCCAGCACCAGCCCGACCCCGGCGCAGCCGGGGGCACGCCCGCACCCGGAGTTGTCCCCTCTCCCAGGATGGCGCTTCACGCTTCGCGTGAACCGGATGAAGGGAGAGGGTGGCGAACCTCAGGCGAGCCGGGTGAGGGCCGTCGCAGGCTGTTCCCTGTTCCCTGTTCCCTGTTCCCTGCAGTCCAGTGGAGCTGAGCCCGCACCTGGCGGCGGCGCTCGCGGCGGCGGGCGGGGTCCTGCCGGCGGAGCGCATCGACCGGGTGTGGCTCTTTCCGGCGCGGCAGAGCGGGGAGCGGGAGACGGGGCTCGCGGTGCTTGCCAGCTTCGCGGAGGGCGACGCCGCCTCCGACCGGAGGGGGGTGTGGACGCTGGAGTACCAGCGGGAGCAGCTCAAGGGGGGAAAGTCGCAGCGCACGGACTCGCTGGCGGAGCAGGCGGTGGTGCCGGCAGGGCGGGTGGAGCGGGTGATCGAGGGGGTGCTGCGGCGGCTGGGCACCGAGACCGAGACCCCGCGGCTGGAGGAGGTGGGCGGGAGCCCGGCGCGGTGGGCGCGGCTGCTGGCGGAGGGCGGCGTCGAGGTTGACTTCGACAGTCGAGAATGATTATTGTTTGCGATGGATTTCCGCCTGCTCCCGCACGCGAGGGACGCGCAATGACCGACTTCCCGCACATCGCTCCGGCTCCCAGGCAGGAGCTCTCGCCCTACATCCACCTCTTCCGCCGCTACCTGCGCCAGCGCAACCTGCCGGTGACGCAGCAGCGCGAGGTGGTCGCGGACGTCGTCTTCAACTCCTCCGAGCACCTGTCGGTGGAGGACATCGAGGCGCAGCTGCGCACCCGGGGCGAGCGGATCGGCAAGGCCACCATCTACCGCACCATGGAGATCCTGGTGCGGAGCGGGCTGGTGGTGGAGCACGACTTCGGCGAGGGCTTCAAGCGCTACGAGCACCTGTTCGGGCAGCAGCCGGAGCACGAGCACCTCATCTGCACGCACTGCGGCCACGTCACCGAGTTCCAGCGCCCGGAGATCACCCGCATCGAGGATGAGGTCGCCCGGCAGCACGGGTTCCTCCCCACCCGCCACCGCCTGGAGATCTACGGCCTGTGCGCCGGCTGCCAGGAGGCCGGCGTGACGGTAGCGTACCACGGCCTCACCTGCCCGGCGCTGGACGTGGCCTGACGCCCGGCCGGGGAAGCGGACGTACGCGAGGGGGAGGCGCAGGGGGCGCCTCCCCCTCGCTCGTCGCGCCCCCTTGCCCGCGCGGACGGTTGACGGCGGGGCGCCGAGCGCTTCTTTTGCGCGGCGAACGGCACCGACCACTCAGACCGGCAGGCGAGCCATGTCCGACCAGATCCCCGACGCGCTCCGCGACCTCCCCTGGGAGCTCCCCCGCAACTTCCTCGGCCTGGAGGGCGAGGCGGGGAGCTGGGACGCCGCGGGCGTCGTCGTCCTCCCCATCCCGTACGAGTCCACCGTCTCCTACCAGGGCGGCACCAAGGGGGGCCCCGCCGCCATCGTCGAGGCGTCGCGCTACATCGAGCTGTACGACCAGGAGCTGGACGCCGAGCCAGGGCCCGAGATCGGCGTGTGCACGCTCCCGGCGCTGCACCTGACCTCGGCGGGGCCGGAGGCGGCGGTGCGCGAGCTGCGCGCGGCGTACGACGCGGTGCTGGAGGCGGCGGGCGACCGGCTGGTGATCGGGCTGGGCGGCGAGCACTCCATCTCCAGCGCGCCGGTGCTGGCCCACGCCGCGCGGCTGGGCGAAGGAAAGCGCCTCTCCGTGCTCCAGTTCGACGCGCACGGCGACCTGCGCCTGGAGTACGAGGGCTCGCCCTGGTCGCACGCCGCGGTCATGGCGCGCTGCATCGACGACGTGGACCTGGTGCAGGTGGGGATCCGCGCCATCACCGCGGAGGAGCGGCAGCTGATCCGCGACCGCGACAGCATCACCACCATCTTCGCCGACGAGATGTGGCGCGACGACGCCTGGATCGACCGCGCCATGCAGGCGCTGGGGGACACGGTGTTCATCACCTTCGACGTGGACTACTTCGACCCGTCGCTGATGCCCGCCACCGGCACCCCCGAGCCGGGCGGCCCGGCGTGGTACCCCACCATGCAGCTGCTGCGCCGCGTCTTCACCGAGAAGACCGTGGTGGGGGTGGACGTGGTGGAGCTGGCGCCCATCGGCGGCAACGCCGCGCCCGACTTCGTGGTCGCCAAGCTGGTGTACAAGATGGTCGGCTACCGCTGGCTGTCGCGGCGGTAGACGCCCCGGGGGGTGGACCAAACGCCCCTTTTTCATTATCTTACATGGCTGTTCACGAGCGCGGGCACCTCCGACGAGGCGCCCGCGGTTCGTTTGATGCAGCGCAAACTCACCGAAACGTCCAGACCCCCGGGTCCGAGGGATAGAGCATGTCGATCCGCAACATCGCAATCATCGCGCACGTCGACCACGGGAAGACCACCCTGGTGGACCACATGCTCCGCCAGGCCGGGACCTTCCGCGAGAACCAGCACGTGCAGGAGCGCGTGATGGACTCCAACCCGATCGAGCGGGAGCGCGGAATCACCATCCTTGCAAAGAACCTCTCGGTGCGCTGGGCCGGCACCAAGATCAACATCGTCGACACCCCGGGCCACTCCGACTTCGGTGGCGAGGTGGAGCGCATCCTCCGCATGGTGGACGGCGTCATCCTGCTCGTGGACGCGGCCGAGGGGCCCATGCCGCAGACCCGCTTCGTCACGCGCAAGGCGCTGGAGCTGGGGCTGCAGCCCGTGGTGGTCATCAACAAGATCGATCGCGGCGACGCCGACCCGGCCCGCGTGCACGACGAGGTGCTGGAGCTGTTCATGGAGCTGGAGGCCGAGGACTACCAGCTGGACTGCCCGTTCCTGTACGCGGTGGGCCGCGAGGGCGTCGCCATGCGGCACGCCCGTGACCCGCGCAAGGACCTGAAGCCGCTCTTCGAGACCATCCTGGAGACCATCCCGGCGCCCAAGAGCGACGCCGAGGGCCCGTTCCAGATGCTGGTCTCCACCATCGACTACTCGCCGTACCTGGGGCGCCTGGCCATCGGGCGCATCGAGCGCGGCGTGGCCAGGGTGGGCGAGCCGGTGTTCCTGCTGCACCACGGCGAGGAGGAGACCGCCCCGGTCCGGGCCAAGATCACCAAGCTGTTCGTGTTCGACGGCCTGGAGCGCACCGAGGTGGCCGAGGCGTTCGCCGGCGACGTGGTCGCGCTGGCCGGGCTGCCGGACGTGGAGATCGGCGCCACCGCGTGCGACCCCGAGCACCCCGAGGCGATGGAGGGGATCCGGGTGGAGGAGCCCACCGTCTCGGTGGACTTCATGGTGAACAACTCGCCCTTCGCCGGGCGGGAAGGGAAGTACGTCACCAGCCGCCAGATCCGCGACCGGCTGATGAAGGAGCTGGAGAGCAACGTGGCGCTGCGGGTGGAGGACACCGACTCGCCCGACACGCTCCAGGTATCCGGGCGCGGCGAGCTGCACCTGGGCATCCTGATGGAGACCATGCGCCGCGAGGGGTACGAGTTCGCGGTGTCGCGCCCGCGCGTGATCCTCAAGAAGGGGGAGAACGGGGCGCGGCTGGAGCCGTACGAGGAGGTCACCATCGACGTGCCCGAGAACCTGATGGGCCCGGTGATCGAGAAGCTGGGGCAGCGCAAGGCGGAGATGCGCGAGATGAAGAACCCGGGCGGCGGGCTGGTGCGCCTGGTGTACCGCATCCCGGCGCGTGGCCTGTTCGGCTACCGCTCCGAGTTCCTCACCGACACCCGCGGCGAGGGGCAGCTGCACCACCGCTTCATGGAGTACGGGCCGTACGTGGGGCCCATGAGCACCCGCTCGCGCGGCGTGCTGGTGAGCATGATGGACGGCGAGTCGGTCGCCTACGCCATCGGCCTGCTTCAGGAGCGCTCGTCGTTCTTCATCGAGCCGGGCACCCCCGTGTACGAGGGGATGATCGTGGGCGAGAACTCGCGCCCGGGCGACATGGAGGTCAACGTCATCAAGGGGAAGAAGCTGACCAACATGCGCGCCTCCGGGAGCGACGACAACATCCTGCTGGAGCCCCCGCGCAAGATGACGCTGGAGGACGCCATGGGGTACATCGCCGACGACGAGCTCATCGAGGTGACGCCCAAGTCGCTGCGGCTGCGCAAGCGGCTGCTCAACGCCAGCGACCGCAAGAAGGCCTCGCGCGCGGCTTCCTGACCGGCCCGGCCGGCGCGCCACAGCACGATCCGAGCCCTGGCGAGCCCTGCTCTCCGGGGCTTGACACTTCCGGAGAGCGGTGTACTATTGCCGCGAGTTGGCCCCGTGGCCGGCATCTTCCTTGCCGTCCGAAAATCCCCGCGGAGCGCCTTTCTCCCCACCTGGACAGGAGACTTCGGAATGACGGACCTGATCGTGCGGCCGGTGAGCGACGAAGCAGTCGAGCTGGATCAACTGCTGGTCGCCCGGTTCGAGGAGGAGGACGAGGACGCCCTGGAGAGCGAGGGGGAGGAGGACTGGGACGAGGACGGCGACTGGGACGACGACGACGATTGGGACGACGAGGACGACGACTGGGACGACGAGGACGAGGAGTGGGGCGAGGACGAGGAGTGGGAAGAGGGCGACGAGGCCTGATCTGTAAGCCCCTTGACGGCCGCCGGGGGAGCTCCTAGATTCTCCCCTCCTTGTCCCGGACGCGGGAGCTCGCTCTCGAAAGCGGCGGGGCAGGGGTTGACGGACGGACCGGAGAGGGTTAGATTTTTGGTCTGTCTTCGGTGGGCGCTGCCCACCTCCGGTTGTTTGAAAATCGAGGTTTGGATGTCTGTGTGGGCCTCGCCCGGGAGCACACCTTCTCCCGGGCTGGTGCAGCGCGCTTCGGCGCGTGAGCACGAGAGGTCGTCAAAGGCGAAAATTCCGAACGGAACGAATGCGTTCTGTTCAACGGAGCTAATCAAGATCTCTAATGGAGAGTTTGATCCTGGCTCAGGACGAACGCTGGCGGCGCGCTTAACACATGCAAGTCGAACGGGTTCAGGGCTTCGGCCCTGGGCTAGTGGCGAACGGGTGCGTAACACGTGAGCAACC
>DASVVI010000601.1:0-2182 GCA_036386635.1 Longimicrobium sp. | reverse complement strand
CGATATTCCTGACGCACCAGTATCCCGGTCCGCGCTGTTGAACCAGGGGTGCCGCAGGCCACAGGCTCACAGGTGGGTTAGAGCATGCGATTTCAGATTGGAAGACCGGGGTCGTGACTCAGTGGGATCTGAGCGCTGCCGTATCCGCTTGAATTCTGCAGCACCCCATCTGCTAGAACCCTGACCAAGGTTGGTGTCCAGACGAGCAACGCCCCCGCGATTGCGTCGCGGAGGCGTTTTACCTTCGACAGGCCCCGTACAGGCGTCACAAAGAGGGCACAGAACGAATCACGAGGCACCACGAGCCCCTTCTCTTTTCCGTTTCCTCCGCGGCTCTGTGAGGCTGTTCGTTTAGACCGCCGGGATCGCCGCGACTTCGGCGGGGGCCATCTTCCCCAGGACGCGCTCCATCGCCATGGTGTGGCTGCACACGCGGTGGTGCGAGAAGTAGTCGCAGTCGCAGCGCCAGTGCCCGTCCGTGAACTCCACCTGGTGGTTCCCGTTGTTGCCGTCAATCGCCGCGCGGAGGCTCTCGAAGTGGATCCGCTCGGGTTCCGATGCGTACTGCTTTGCCTTCTGGATCTTGTTGATCATTCCAGAATCGAGCATCCCGACCTCCCTGGGTGGATGATACAGAAAACGCCTCGCAGCATGCAGGCTACGGGGCGTTCCGGATGGAGCGTCGTTGGGGCGCGGCTTCGTTGTGCGGATCGCAAATCTTCATGGACCCACCTCCTCCGGACCGCGACACGTGCGAAAGGGCGCGGCGATCCAGCCGCTCCCCTCCTGTCCAGCGCTCTGAAGCGAACGTAAGGCCGCCACGCGGTACGCGCAACACCCCCGTTCCGGCCTCCCGGCGCGCCGTCCGGTTCTTGCGATTTCCGCTCCTGTCAGGCGCCGGGCGGCATCACGGCGGGGTTTCGGTATCCTGTTGCGGGAACACCTCTTGCGTTCCCGGCGCATCCCATTCGCCAGAGCAGAACTTCGCGATCAGGAGGAACGATGTCGGGATTGAAGGAAGGGCACCAGCAGGGCGGCGGCGTCACCACGGGCAACACGCCCAAGGGCACCCAGGACGACAAGCCGAACACCCCCTCGACCTCGGGGACGAACCGCGATGCGGACACGTCCGGCGAGTCCAAGAACCAGGGCCACAGCCACCCCCGCCCCTCCGGCGCGGACTGAGCGCGGACGGTCGCAGGCGGTTCGTGCAGGAGGCCGGCGGCAGGTTGCGCCGGCCTTCTGCGTACTGTGGAGATCTTGTCGAATACCGGCATTTTACCGAAACCCGCACCTCCTCGCGGGGTATCAGGTGACGTAAAGAAGTCGCACACCTGAGCCCTGGAGGGGAGGATGACGCGTTCGCTGATCGACATCCCGCACGCCGGCGGGGTGGACCTGTCGCGCCTGGAGCGCGGGGTGGGTCTGGAGGTGATGGGTGTGGGGCCGGGGCGCTACACGGTGCGCGGCGGCAGCGAGCCGCACTGGGTGGACCTGCGCACGCCCAACCACCCCCGCTGCGACTGCGGCGACCACCTGTGGCGCGAGCAGATCTGCAAGCACATCCTCGCCGCGCTGCTGCGCGAGGGCGACGAGCGCGTGATCCGGGCGGTCGCGCAGCTCGTGACGGCGCTGAGGAGCGCCGCCGCAACCGCGAGGCGCGCCGCGTAGAGCCCACCACCGGTTGCTGCGGGCGCACGCCACGCGGTAGATTCCGCCCCATGTCGAACTTCAACGCACTCCCCGGTTTCCGGGACTTCTTCCCCGACGACCTCGCCGTCCGCACGCACGTGATGCGCGCGTGGCGCGACGTGGCGCGCCGCTACGGCTTCCAGGAGTACGACGGACCTCCGCTGGAGCCGCTCGAGCTGTACACCGAGAAGAGCGGCCCCGAGATCGTACAGCAGCTCTACAACTTCACCGACAAGGGCGGCCGCGAGATCACGCTGCGCCCCGAGATGACGCCCACGCTTGCACGGATGGCGGGCGCGCGCGCGGGCGGCTTCCGCAAGCCGATGAAGTGGTTTTCCGTTCCGCAGCTCTTCCGCTACGAGCGGCAGCAACGCGGGCGGCTTCGCGAGCACTTCCAGCTCAACTTCGACATCATCGGCGAGGAGGACGTCGCCGCCGATGCCGAGCTGCTGGCCGCGGCCATCGACATCCTGCGCACGCTGGGGCTTAC
>DASVVI010000600.1:0-6706 GCA_036386635.1 Longimicrobium sp. | reverse complement strand
CGGGGGTGTAGGGCGCGGGGGCGGGGTCCGAGCGCTCGGATCCCGCCCCCGCTACTATCCGTGTGTCTCACGCGGAGGCGCAGAGACGCAGGAGAGAACCGCAACTGCATGGCTCACACAGAGACACAGAGGCCACAGAGAGAACCGCAAAAGGTTTTCTCTGTGGCTTTCGGTTCCTTCTGTGGCCTCCGTGTGATGCTTTTCTGCGTTGTTCGATGGAGCTGCGCCGGGCACGGGCGCGATGAATCGCGCCCCTACCGGCGCTTGTACATGGTGCCTGCGAAGTACATGCGGTCGGGATAGACGGGGGTGTCCTTGTCGTCGTAGGGGAAGGCGATGCCGCGCTGCACCTTGCCGTCGGTGCCGGTGAGCACGAGGGAGTAGCCGGCGACCTCCCACTTGCCGTCGCCGCCGCTCTGGGTTCCGGATTCGACCACGGACTCGCTCGAGGTGCTCTGGACCGACGCGACGGCGTCGCGCCGAAAGGTGCCGTCGGGGCGCAGCTCGATGGTGGTGGACGCGGACGCGCTGTTGCCGCCGCCGGTGTTCAACGATTCCCCGCCCTCGTAGGTGCCCGCCAGCGACTTGCCCTCCTCGAAGGGCTTGACCGCGGTGAAGATGCCGCCGTCCCACCCGAAGCCGCCCGCGTCGGCCGCGATGTCGCCTTCGGTCACCTTGTTGTCGGCCCAGGTCACCTTGAGCTTGCCACCCGCCACCTCGTACGTCCCCTGGCTCCCCTTGTGCGCCGCCAGGTCCTCCGCCGAGAAGCCGGACGCCAGGTTCTGGTACACGCGGCCGTCCGGCGCGAAGTACCAGACCGCCTTCTCCAGCGAGTTGGTGTACGACCAGTAGCGGGTCATGAAGAAGAGCCCCACCGGCTTGCCGTCCACCATCGCGGCGGCGGGGGGATCGTCCGCACCGCCGCCCGCGGAGCCGCCGCCGCACGCGGCGAACGCAAGGACAAGCAACAACGGGGAAATTCGATGGCGCATGTGTGGCCTTTGGGAAGAGGGTGGAGCAACGGCGTAATAGTGCGCGCGGATGGCCCATTATCCTAGACCGGTGAAAAGCGGCGTTTCGCGTAAGTTTCCCGTTGTTCTCCTCTTCCTTGCCCTACCCCTCCCTGTCTCTGTGTGAGCCCGCAGTTAAAAAAACCGGCCCGCGGAAAGATTCCGCGGGCCGGCGCTGAAGTGTGCGTGCGAGCCGCTACGGACTCGTCTTCGGAGTCGTAGAAGTCGACGTCCTGGGCGTCGTGGTCCTCGTGCCGGTAGGCGACGAAGTCGTGGACGACGTGGTCGTGGTGGTGCTCGCCGACTGCGTATCCATGCAGATCGGCTGCGCGTACTGCGTCGACGGGTCCGACGAGGCCACGGGGTCCGTCGTCGAGTAGCACGGGTCCGGCGGCGGCGGGCACCACACGGAGGTGCTCGAGCTGCTGGCATCCATGGTCGTGGGGCACTCGGTCGGGCAGTACCGCATGGCGCTCGTGCTCGCGCTGCCGTCCGTGCTCACGTTGTTGTAGCACGGGTAGTAGTCCGAGCCCAGCGCGCCGCGCGGCAGCACCCGCATGATCCCCCACAGCCCGCCGTCGAACAGGAACGAGCTCTGGTCGCGGAACAGGTAGTCGCCCAGCACTCCGAAGCGGCCGCCCGCGCCGTTCTGCAGCATCACGTCGAAGTGGTTGGTGGGGCCGTGCATCCCCTGCGCGCCCTTCCACTCCGAGAGCGGATTGAAGCCCAGGTAGGTGGAGTTCTTGAAGTACGGCTGCTCCTGCCAGATGTGCCCGTGCATCTGGAAGACGTGGTTGCGGGCGTGCCCGCCGGGCTGCAGCACGCGCACGCGCACCGGCGTGCCCACCTCCACCTGGAAGAGCGGAGTCTCCGGATCGCCGCCCACCTGCGCGTTCGTCAGCACCTTGCGGAAGTCGAAGGTGCGCGTGGTGGTCAGCGGCGTGTTGGGCGCGTACCCCATCCGGAACCAGAGCGGCTCCGTACGGTAGTTGAAGCCCTTCTGCCCCGTGTCTTCCGCGTCCTCGGACTCGGCCAGGTACTCGATGGGCGAGCCGTTGCCGTAGCGCAGGTTCAGGTCGTCCTGGAAGAGAAGGACGAACTCGCGGAAGCTGGTGCCGTCCGGCATCCACACGGTGGCCTGCGTGTGCGACGGATACGCCTCCGTCAGGTACTGGCTCTGGCTCGTCCCCTCCTGCCACCACGAGCCCGGCGGCTCGATGACCAGCGCGCCGATGGCACCCTTGCTGGCGTGCTCGATGGGGTCCGACGAGCTCAGGTTGATGGCGCCGAACTCGCGCGGCGTGGCCAGGATGGTGTTGTCCGGCTGCAGCTCCAGGTCGCCGGCGTACCACTGGTACGTCACTACGCCGCCGGGCGCCGCCGTCTGCACCGGGTTGAAGCCCACGTTGGTGCCGTCGCTGCGCGTGACGTCGTACGACACGAGCTGCGCGTGGAGCCCCACGTGCCCCGAGGGGAACACCTGGTTCGCGTTGAAGCGGTCCACGATCATCGGCAGCGTGTTGTAGCCATCCTTGTCCGGCGGGTTCAACGGCAGCCGGTTGCGCAGCGTCACCTCGATGCACTCACCCGCCACGGCGCGCATCACCAGCGGCTCCACCGGCTGGTTGGGGTCCAGCATGCCGTTGGCGTCCAGCATGTTCGTGTGGGCGTACATGATGGCGAACGGATCGTTGAGCGGCCCGTTGCCCGCCGCGCCGGTGCGCGTGTTGTAGCGCAGCGTTCCGCCGCTGATCGCGCTCGACGCGGCGATGGCGGTCACGTCGAAGGTGCGCACCGGCGCCGACCTGGGGCAGATCCCCCGGAAGTCGCCGATGTTGGCCACGGTGAAGTTGCCGCCCGTGTTGTACGGCATGTCCTGCAGCCCGGTGTTGCCGCGCACGTACGAGCGCAGTATCCCCCAGGTGCCGTTCCACAGGTCGTCGCTCGCGGAGCCGGCGCGGTACAGGTAGTCCGCCTGCGCCCCCACGAAGTTCTTGGGAAGGGGCGGCAGCACGAACTCGTAGTGCTCCGAGATCCCCATCCCCTGGCTGTTGCGGAAGCCCGAGTTCGGGTTGGAGGGCTCGGCCAGCCAGCGCGGCGCCTGCACGCTGAAGTTGTGCCCTTCCTCGTGCGCGCCCACCAGCACGCGGATCTGGATGCGGTCGCCTTCCTTGGCGCGCAGCATGGGCGTGAAGGGGTCGCCGGCCCGCACGTCGCCCGTCAGCGGACGGTAGAAGGTGGGCTGCGAGTTGAAGTTGAAGTCGGCGCGCTTCACGTCGGAGCGGAAGGCGTGCGAGAAGTCGCCGGCCGGCCCCATCGCCTGCGTGTTGGTGCCCGGGTCGCGGACGCGCAGCGCCAGCGGCTCGTTGCGGTAGTTCACCGACATCGTTCCCGGCTCGTTGGCCGAGACCAGCTCCGGGCACGGCGCCGGCTGGCCGCCCGGGCACGCACCCGCCACCGGCGGACGCAGCAGGTCAGGCAGCACCGGGCTCGGCTCGAACTTGCCCGGCGGGTTGATGGCCTCGCGCGGGTGCGGCCCCAGCCCCGTGGCGCTGCTCTGGTACGCCAGGGTGAAGTCGGCCAGCTGCAGGTTGAACTCGCGGTAGCTGCTGTCCGCCACCGCCGTCAGGATGTCCGCGCGCCAGCTGGTGGGCCCGCCGTCGCCGCGCGTGCCGAAGAAGGTGCCGGTCTCGGGATCCCGCCACCGGGAGCCGCGCGGCTCCGTCACCAGGCCGGCGTAGAGGCCCGCCTGCTGGTGCGTGGAGGGGCCGAAGTGGTCGTGGCTGAAGACGGTGCGCAGCGTGCGGTCCTTGCCGCTGGCGTCACGCACGTCGTCCACGTACCACCGCTGCACCGTCTCCTGGGCGCCGACCCACTCCCCGCCCGGGCCAGGCCCGAAGAAGGGGTGCGCCTTGGCCACGGGGCAGGCGAAGGTGTTGTCCCGCGGATCGCCCGAGTCGGTGCCGGTGCACGAGTTCTGGCGCCGGATCGCCCGCACGCGCCCCACCGTCTCTCCGGGCGAGAAGGAGCCGTCTTCGTAGTTGAAGCCGTTCGCCGCGCCGTCCGAGGAGGTCACGTCGAACTTCACCAGGTGGATGTGCTGCCCGATCACGTCGGTGGGCGTCGTCACCTGGAAGTCGTCCATCTCGTACTCGTCGGGCACCAGGTTCACCAGGCGGTACTCGATGCAGTCGTTGGTGTTGGCGCGGATGAACATCGGCTCCGGCGGGCGCACGCCCGTGCGGAACGAGTCCACGTCCATCCACAGCCCGAACATGCGGTGCTGCGGGTAGTGCCAGCCGGCCTTGTTGTACTTCGCGTCGATCTGGAACGAGGCCGCCTGGTAGAGCCGAGGCGTGCCCACGCGCTGCCCGTCGTCGGTCACGCAGGGGTCCGCGTAGGGTGCGCCCGGCGCGCCCGGCAGGCCGTTGGTGATGAAGTTGTCCGATACGATGGAGAGCGTCACCGGGTCCACCCGGAAGGTGGGCTGCAGGCGGCGCGCGTGGAACGCCATGGCGGCGCGCTCCAGCGGGGTGCCGCCTTCGTCCAGCGAGTCGGCCACCATCGTCACGTCGTGCTTGCTGAAGTCCAGGCGGTTGAGCGCCGGGAAGGTGGCCGTGCCCGCGCGCACCACGTGGCGCGGGAGCCCGCCGTCGAAACGCGTGTCGAGGGGCGGCTTGGGCGGACGGTGCCCCGCGATCCCCGGAACGAAGAAGGGATAGCCCGGCTCCGCCCTGTTCGGCATCGGCGCCAGCGCGTAGTCCGGCAGCGGCACCAGCCCCGGGATGGGGGTTCCCGCCGCGATCTCGCCGTCCGGCAGCGCGCGCGCGCCGGGCGCGGGGCGGCCGTTGGCGTCCAGCGCCGTGCCCGCCTCAAAGGTGTCGTGCACGCGCCACAGTCCCCACATCCCCTGCGCGAAGTGCGGGTAGAAGTGGCAGTGGAAGATGGCGTCGCCGGGGGTCTTGTTGCGGTTGGAGCTCCCGTCGTACGTCATCTCGTACGTGAACCCCGCGCCCGGCCCGATGGCCTGGCTGTCCAGGTAGCTCGACCCGTCGGAGTTGGGCGTGTGCAGCCACTGGTGGGCGTGCAGGTGGAAGATGTGGTGCTCCTTGGGACCCGCGTGCAGGTTGCGGATCTTGAGGTGGTCGTTCATGTAGCTGTGGTACACGTTGGACGGGTCGTCCGGGAAGAGCGCCTTGGTGGCCTTCGCCCCGGGGTCCGCCACGCCGTCGCCGTTGCCGTCGAAGTCGGCCGGCACGTCCACCACCATCGCCGGGTCGCCCACGGCCCACGACGAAAGAAAGAACTCCTCGAGCTTGCACTCGCTGCAGTCCCTCATCGGCCCCACGCCCATCCGGTTGGCGATCACCTCGCTGCCGATGCCGCCCGTGCCGTAGTTGATGGCGAAGGCGTCGCGGCCGGAGTGCAGCGTGTGCTCGAACTGCCGGTCTTCGTACAGCCGGTCGAACGCCTGCACGATCCCCGCTTCGTCGTGGAAGATCACCGTGACTTCGCGGAACGGCTTCTCGCGGTCGCGGTTGACCACCACCTGCGGGTAGGTGCCCGTGGGAAGGCGTCCCTTGTTGGGCCCCGTGATGATGGCCGTGAGGTCCGCGTGCTGGATCTGCCCGTTGACCGCCATCTTGAGGATGGGGCGACCCGCCATCGGGTGCCCCGGGGGGTACACCGCGTCGTAGTCGATCACCGGCTGCCCGCCCGGCGTGCTGCGCGGCTGCCCGTACTGGTCGCGCGCGGTGGCGAGGCGCATGTCGGCCGCCGTCACCTGGCTGCGGTACCACTCGGCGCCGGGCGGCTCCACGTTCACGGCCCCGAAGAGCCCCTTGTTGATGGTGCCGCCGTCGCCGTCGCCGCCAGTGGTCTGAGCGGTGCTGTAGAGGAGGAAGGTCCCCTCTTTCTCGGCGAAGAGCTGGTACTTGGCCGAGCTTCCGGGCTCCACCAGGCTGGTGGGGTTCTGCCCCACGTTGGAGCCGTCGTCCTGAATCCCGTTCACGAGCTGCATCCCCACCACGTGCACCGAGGCGGCGCGCGTGCCCGGCTGGTTGCTGCCGGGGGTGGGGGAGAGGAGGTTGGTGAAGCTGACCACCAGGCAGTCGCCCTGGTTGACGCGCAGCGTGAGCGGGCGGGGCCGCTTTCCGGGGCGCAGCCGGACGTTGCCCGGCGAGAGGGAGGTGCCGCTGATGGGCACCACGTCGCTGAGGAGGGCGTACATCATCCCCGACGGGTCGTGGGCACCCAGCCGGTTGTAAAAGATCACCTGGTCGAGCGCGACCACTTCGGCCACGGTCGTGTTCGCGCACTGGGCTTCGAGGCCTCCCGCGGAGGCCCCTCCCATCAGAAGCGCGGCGAGCCCCCTCCGCGTCCAGCTTGCGGCCGGACTTCGGCTTTGTAGCATACCCCCTCCCGCAGTGTGTGGTTGTACCGATGCGCTTCCCCCTCGCCCGTCGCCGCCCTGGCGGTCCGCGACAAATGCGGCCCGCTTCCGTGCCTGCGCCTCGGGGGAACATACGATTACGAAGGCAATCCGCGTTCCACCTTTTGTTTATTTGCAAACATGCCTCCTGCATACGTTTATGGAATTACAACGTTCGTTTTCGGCGCTGAGGGTGCACAGAATCCGTGCACCCGGTGCAGCGGGCGCACAGTATTCGTATCGTCATAGTGTGGCGTTATATGAG
>DASVVI010000599.1:0-5466 GCA_036386635.1 Longimicrobium sp. | reverse complement strand
GCTGGAGATGGAGGGCGCTCCCGACGGCCCCGTGCGTCGCGCATTCCTGGAAGACGCCGAGCGGCACCTCACCGCCGCCGATCTGCGCGGCGTGGCCCCAGCGCGTGTCCGGGTGCCCGCCATCGTGCTCGGGGCGTCGCTCGCGCTCGCGGCGTTGTTCGCGCTGCTGCTGCCGAGTGCCGCCGCGGAGGCGTGGGAGCGCTGGAACCGCCCGCGGGATGCCTACGAAACTCGCTGGCGCGAGGTGCGCGCGCAGGCGCTGCCACGCTCCGCACCCGCGCCGATCCCACCCTTCGACGAGCTGCGCTGGCGCATCGAGCCGCCCGCGTACGCCAATCTCCCCGCCACCACCGGCCGCGGCGATGACGTGTTGAGCGCGCTCCCGGGGAGCCGCATCCGCCTTTGGAGCCGCTTCCCTGAGCAGTGGAGCGGCGTTGCGGCGTCGCGGATCAGCGGCGGAACGCTCCCGGTGAGGCGCCGCGGGGGCGAGTGGATCGTGGAGTGGGCGCTGACCCCGGCTGAGCGCGGGGTGTCCCTTGAGGCGCGCGCCAATGGCGAAGTGGTCGCCCGCCGCGTTCTTCCCGTCACCGTGCTCCCGGACAACGCGCCGGATGTCGCGCTTACGCAGCCGGAGACGGACCTGGTGCTCGCCTCGGGCACCGGGCGCGTCGCCATACGGGCGACGGCGGCGGACGACTACGGCGTCGGCGACTTCATCCTTACCTGGAGCCGCACGCGCGGGAGTGGCGAGAGCTTCGAGTACGTGGACGGCCAGTGGGCGTTCGCGCGCGTGTCGCGCGCGGGGAAGACGGCGGCCGGGTTGCTCGACCTCGATCTCGCCACCCTGCAGCTCCAGCCCGGCGACGTCATCCACGTCCGCGCCGTGGCGCGCGACCGCAACACCGTCACCGGCCCCGGCGAGAGCGTGTCGCGGACGCGCGTGATCCGCGTCGCGCGCCCGGAGGAGATGGACGAGGTCAACACCGACGTCGGCTTCCCGACCGAGCTTCCGGAGAACCCGCTCCTCAGCCAGCGCATGCTGATCCTTCGCACCGAGCGGCTGCGCGCGCGGATGCGGGCGATCTCCGCGGGCGAGCTGCGCGAGCAGAGCGCCGACATCGGCCACGAGCAGAGCCGGCTCCGGGAGCGCGTGGGCGAGCAGGTCTTCACCCGCGCCACGGGCGGCACCCAGGATCCTTTCGCGGATCTCAGCTTCACCGAGACCGCGGGCGCCGGGCACGCGCATGAGGCCGAGAAGCCCGCCGCGGTCTCGCCGCCGTCGCGCGAGGCGCAGGTGCTGGAGGAAGCCAGCGAGGCCACGGGGAAAGGCACGGAGGACGAGATCACGCACAAACACGACGCCGATCCCATTCTGGAAGTGAACCGCACCCTGTCGCGCATCTACGACCTGATGTGGGCCTCCGAGCGCGCACTGAACCAGTCCGACCCGGCGGGCTCGCTCCCGCACCAGTACGCCGCGCTGGAGCTGATCCAGGAGATGCGGAAGACGGACCGCCTCCTGCCGCGCGGCAACGTCCGCGTCGATCCGGTCGACATCGCCGCCGCGCGTGGGGAGGGGAAGCTGGACGAGGCGGCGCCTACCGGCCGCGCGGCGGGGGCCACGCTCCCCACGCTTGCTCCTCTACTGGCTGAGCTGGACCGCGCCGCAGGCGACCTCGGCAGCAAGCCTGCGCGTATGGCGTCATTGGAGCTGTCGGTGCTGGCCGGTCGCCTTCTGGCCGCGCCGAATGTGGACCGCCAGGGCGCGGCGCTGGTGTCGCAGGCGGCGGGAGAGGCGGCGGCCGGGCGCGCCGATGCCGCGCGAGTTCTGCTGCGCCGCGCCCGTGGACGCCTGGCGCCGGAAGGCGGGGCGCGCACCCGCGTCGTACCCGCCACCGCGGACCCGGCAGCCGCGGAGTACTTCCGCCGCCTGGGGCGGACGCCGTGAAGCGCCTGCGTGCAGCCGCCGCGTGCCTCCTGGCCCTCGTCGCCGCGTCGGCGCGTCCGGAGCCGTTCGTTTGGGCCACCCTGCGCTACGAGTCCGGCGACTGGGACTCCGCGCCCCTCGTCCCGACGAACCTCCTGCACTCGGTGGCGCAATACACCTCCATCCCCGTAGCCGCGCAGGGGACGGCGGTGGACCTGGGGAGCCCGGAGCTCTTTCGCTTCCCCTTCGTCTACATGACCGGGCACCTCCCGGTGCGCTTCAGCCGCCAGGAGAGCGCCAACCTGAAGGCGTTCGTCGAGCGAGGCGGCTTCCTCTTCATCGACGACCACAACCACGACGTGGACGGCGCCTTCCACAAGACCGCGGTGGCGGAACTGGCGCGCATCTTTGGGCCCCGTGCGCTGCGCCCGATCCCCAACGACCACGAGCTGTACCGCGCGTTCTTCACCTTCCCCAAAGGTCCGCCCACCACGAGCCACGAGCTGAACGGCTGGGGCGATAACCTGGTCCACGAGCAGCTCCTGGGGATCGAGGTAAACGGCCGCATCGGCATCCTCTACTCGAACAAGGACTACTCTTCCGAGTGGAGCTACCACGCGCGCAACAAGCGCTTCCAGGCGCTGGACAACACGCGCTTCGGGGTCAACATCGTGGTGTACGCGCTGACGCGATGAAGATCGCCGCCGCTCTGCGCGCACTGGTCCTCGCCATACTCGCCGCCGCGCTCCTGCACCCGGCGGTCTGGCGCGACGCCCCCGCCTCCGCCCGCCCCCTCCGCATCGGCGACCGCACGGGAGCGGACGAGATCGCCCGCGCCGCAGCCTCCGCCGACGCGCCGCCGCTTCTCGTGCGCGAGTCCGTGCGCCCGCCCTCCGCCACCGAGCTGGACGCCCTCGCCGCCGCCACCGAGCGCGCGCCGCTCCTGGCCGCGCTGCCGGAAGATGCGCCCACTGTCGCGGCCGATGCGCCGGTGAGCCCGCGGGCAGGCCGCGCCGCCGCCATCCCCTTCCGCATCCGCTCCGAACCGCGCGCCGTGGTGACGGTGCGCCTCTCCGACGCCGGGGGCGCGCTGGACAGCGTCCGGTTGAGCACCGACGATGGCGGGCGGGCCGCGGGCGCCTTTCGCGTACGTCCTGCGCGCGGCGGGTGGCGCGAGTGGAGCGTGGAAGCCGCGGACCGCCGCACCTCCATCGGCGCCTGGGTGGATACGGCCGGTGCGCCGCGCGTCCTGATCCGAGCGGGACTACCGGGATGGGAGGCGCGCTTCGTCGTGCGCGCACTGGAAGAATCGGGCGCCCGTGTGGACGTGCGCTTCGATCTGGGTCGTGGGATGGCGGTGGGGCAGGGGGGCGGAGACGCGATCACCCCCGCTCGCCTCGCGGCCACCGACGCCGTGCTGGTTCTCGACGGCGCCCCCCTGAGCGGCGGAGAAGCTGCTCTACTCGCGAGCTACGCCTCACGCGGTGGAGGCGTCCTCCTGGCCGGCGACCGCGCGGGCGCCGCCGCATTTGGAACGGTTCGCGGCGGAAGCACCGTCGCGCCTGTAGACGCGTCCAACATCCGCTGGACCGCGCCCGCCGAGCTAGCCCCACTCCCGGTTGACCGTATCCGCGTGACTGCCGCCGCTTTCGCTGGGACCGGCGCCGCGACCGTGCTCGCCGCCTCCACGTCACAGGGCGGACTGCTCGCGCTTCGCCCGCTCGGCCGCGGGCGCGCCGCGTCGCTCGCGATCACCGACACATGGCGCTGGCGGATGGAGGGCGGCCGCATGGACGAGCACCGCGAGTTCTGGCGCGGCCTCGTGGACTGGCTCGCCTCAGCCCCGCGCGACCCCATCACCATCCGCCCCGCCGAAAGCGTCGATGTCACCGGCGTGCGCCAGGAGGTCGCCGTCTTCGCATCCGAGGGCGCCACCCTCCCGTCCGCGCTACTTATAACTGTCCCCGGCGCTCCTGCCGACACCCTGCGGCTCGTCGCGGATCCCGCGCGCCCCGGAGTCCTGCGCACCTCCTTCGTCCCCGTCGCGGACGGCGTCTACACGCTCACCGTCCCCGGTACCAACGCCCGCGCCGGCTTCCGCGCCCGCCGCAACGCCGATGCGGATGCAGGTTGGGCACGCCTCTCCCTCATCGCCTACGCATCCGGCGGCGAGGCCCTCCCGCGCAACGAGTTCGCCCGCGCCGTCTCCGCCCGCACGACTGGTACGGATGCGCCGCGCCCGCCCCTAGGCTGGATTATTCTCCTGGTGCTTGTCCTCGCCGCCGGGGCGGAATGGACGATCCGGCGTCTCTCCGGGCGTGCCTGATTCCCGCCATGTCTGCGCAGGCGGAGTTTGTGCTCATGCGTTGGATTCGCGCGATGGAAGACACGGGCGGCCACATGGGGCCGCCCCTACAAGGATTGGATTGTTGCGCCAGACAGCGGCCGCACGCCGAGAATAGACGTAATAAATCACGCTGTTCGATCACAAGTCACATCAATACGCCCCCTCTCTCGATAACAGAGGGCGCAGCCCTCTCCTGTTATCGGGAGAGGGGGCAGCGAGGAACGAGCGGGGGTGAGGGCCCCCCGCGCCACCCCCATTTCCGTGCCCAAGATCACCGCGTTCGTCAGCCACGAAGACACGCCGCGCCACGATACTGGCTGGAACCACCCCGACCACCAGGGGCGGATCCCCGCCATCGCGCGCGCCGTCTACAAGGACATGCTGACGCTCTTCGACCCTCTCCTCGAGCTCTCCGCCACGCCGGCCACCGACGAGGACCTCCTCCTCGTCCACACGCCGGGGCACGTGGAGCGCGTGCGGGAAGCGGCGGCGCGGGCGGGGAGCGAGGTGGCTGAGATCGACGGCGTGCGCCTTTCGGGGGCGAGCGACGAGGCGGCGCGGGCGTCGGTCGGAGGTGCGCTGACCGCGATCGAGGCGGTGCTCGCGGGCGATGTGCGCAACGCCTTCGTCCTCGCGAGGCCGCCGGGGCGCGATGCGCTGGCGGACTCGGCGTCGGGATTCTCGCTCTTCAACACCGTCGCCATTGCCGCGCGGGACCTGCGCGAGCGGCACGGGGTGGAGCGGGTGCTGGTGGTGAGCTGGGGATCGCGTCCCGCCACCCACCTGCGCCAGGCGCTTGCCCACGCCCCATGCGTGCGCATGGTGGACATCCACGCGCATCCGCAGTCCTTCCCCGCGCCCCAGGCCGATCCGCCGCCGCCGATGCCCGGCGACATCCCGCTGCCGCCCGGAAGCGACGGCGCGGTCTTCGCCCGTGCGCTGGGTGACGCGTTGGATGCGCTCGGTTCGGACGCCCCGGAGTTCGTCCTCCTATCCGTCGGCTTCGACATCCTGGCCGGCGACCCGCTCGGCTCGCTCGCCGTCGATCCGCGCGAGGTCTACGACGTCACGCGGGTGCTCCGCGAATGGGCGGATGCGCACGCGGGAGGGCGCCTGGTATCGGTGCTGGAGGGCGGCTACGACGCGGCCAACACCGCGCGCGCAGTCGTGCAGCATCTGCGTGCGCTCATCG
>DASVVI010000598.1:0-6109 GCA_036386635.1 Longimicrobium sp. | reverse complement strand
CGCGCTACAAATTTTGTTGCGCACATCTCATGGAGGTCGCGATGGGGCGGACACGGACATCGGCGGAGCGGGCGCTTCGGGCGACGGAGCGGCTCGACAGCATCGCGAGCGTCCTGGGGAGCGACGCCGCGGTGGCGGAGGTACTCGGGGTGAGCCGCGCGCAGCCGGGGCGGTGGAGGGGAGGGCAGGCGCCCGATCCGGACAACCGCGACCGGATCATCGGGCTGGATGCCGTCATCGCGCTCCTGTCGGGGTTCCTCGCGGAGTCGTCGATCCCCAAGTGGCTCAACGGCGTGAACGCGCACCTGGACAACCGGCGTCCCATCAACGTGCTGAGGGAGGGGCGCGTCTCCGACGTGATCGCGGCGATCGAGGCGCAAAAGAGCGGGGCCTACGCGTGAATCCCATCCCACTCTGGCGGGTGTTTCCGTGGGACCCCGCGGCGGCGGAGGGCGAGCGGTTCTCCGTGACCTATGTGCCGGGCGGCCAGGGTAGGGGGGGCTTCGACCTGCCCGGGAACGCGCTCGGCGTGGTCTACCTGGCGGAGAGCGAGGAGCATGCGGTCGCGGAAATGATCCAGGGCTTCCGCAACTCCCCGCATCCGCTCACCGATGACGACTTGACCGCGTGGGGCCACCGGCTGGCGCTGGCGCGAGTTACTCTCGTGGACTCGGCCTGGCCGCTGATCGCGGATCTGTGCGACCCCGGTGTGCTGGGCGCGCACGGCATCACGGCCGACCAGCCCCCGCTACGCGACCGCCGCCGCACCCAAGCCATCGCCGCGGAGCTTCACCGCGAAGGTCGCGCGGGGCTCCGCTGGTGGTCGGCTTTCTGGGGCGAGTGGCACACGACGGTACTCTTCCGCGACCGTCTGCCAGAGAGTGCGCTCACTTACGGCCCTCCCGTCCTGCTGGACAGTTCGAACCCGCACGTGCTTGAAGCGGCCCGGCTGCTCGACATCGGCTGAGCCGGAAAACACGCGGAGGCACGGAGAAGAAGTCTCTCCGTGCCTCCGTGCCTTCGTGTGAGCTGAAGCGTTTACCGCGCGGCCGCGTCGGGCGTAAGGCGGTGCTCGCGGATCATGACGTTGCGGCGCGCCAGGGAGTCGATGTACACCGCGGCGGGCATGCACTCGTCCGGGGTCCAGACGCCGGGCTCGATGTCTCCGGCGGCCTGCAGGGCGCCGGTGATGGCCAGGGAGAAGCCGGTGGTGCGCATCATCGCCGTGATCCCCGTGGAGGGGTCGAAGCGGTCGAGGAGGTCCCAGCGCAGGAGCGTCTCCTCGCCGTCCTTGTCACCCTCCGCCTCCACCCGCAGCGCCACCAGGTCCGGGCTCTCGCGGTAGTCCTTGCGCAGCTTGGGGCCGACCACCGAGATGAACAGGTCGCGCGGCGTCACCTTCTGTCCCTTCACGTCCACCGGCTCCAGCCCGAGAAGGCCGAGCTCGCGGATCGTCTCCATGGCGCGGGCGTGGCCGGGGTAGCGGAGCGTCTTGTACTCCATGGAGGGGATCTGGCCTTCGTAGCGCTGCGCCATCGTCGAAAGGCCGCCCGCGGTGTGGAAGGCCTCCAGCGTGCCGGCGCCTTCGAACGGGAGCTCCTCCACCTCGCTGAGGGCGGCCACCTGCAGCGGGCGCCCATCGCGCAGCACCCACGAGAGGGTCGTGTAGTAGTCCAGCACCCCTTCCAGCGAGTACACGATCTGGTAGTTGAGCGGGGGCTGCGGGTTCTGCGGGAGCCCGCCCACGAAGATGCGCACCGCGCGGGTAGTGTCGAGCTGGCGGATGCCGTGCTCGGCCAGGATGTTGACCATCCCCGGCGCCAGGCCGCAGTCGGGGATCACGGAGAGCCCCTTTTCGCGGGCGCGCTCGTGCAGCCCCTTCTGCTGAAGGACGATCTCGGTGTTGCCGCCCAGGTCGGCGAAGTGCGCGCCGGAGTCCACCGCCGCCACCGCCATCCCCAGGTTGAAGTAGTACGGGAAAGCGCTCATCACCGCGGAAACTCCTTCCATGGCGTCGCGGATCCCGGTGCGGTCGTTGGCGTCCACCTGCTGCGCCGTCAGCCGGCCGCCGAGGTACGGCTGGAGGAAGGCGGGAAGCGCGTCGACCTTGAGGTCGGCGATGACCACCTCGTGGTCCGTGTTGGCCAGCAGGTCGTAGGCACACGCAGAACCCTGCAGGCCCGCGCCGAGCACGAGCATCCGCATACGGTCGACTCCTGTCGCAAAGGCGGTCTTTTGATCGATGTCGAGGGGCCGCGCGTGCCGTTTCCGGCGCGCGGCGCGGCAAGATAGCGGGCTGTGGCGGAGAGGGAAAGGCGGGGGGAACTGCGGGGAATGGGGAATGGGAATTGGGGAATCGAAAACGCCAGGGCCGTTGCTCGGCGGTGAGGCCGCGCACGGTCGCTCGCGATCTCCCCCCTCCCCCAAGGTAGTTTTTGGGGGAGGGGGATGCGTCGCGGAGCGACGCTGGGGGTGAGGGCCTACACCAGCCCCAGCACTTCGTCCTGCCGCTCCAGCAGATAATCCGGCCCCGCCTTCTCCAGAGTCGTGCGCGGAAACGGGCCCCAGAGGACGCCGGCGGTGCGGATGCCGGCGGCACGGCCGGCGGCGATGTCGTGCGGGGAGTCGCCCACGAAGAGCGCCTCCGCGGCGGGGACGCCCAGCCGCTCCAGCGCCAGGAGGACCGGCTCCGGATCGGGCTTGGCGTTGCGCACGTCCTCGGGGGTGATGATGACGTCGAAGTGGCGCGACAGGCCGCAGATGTCCAGGCCGCGCAGCGTTGCGTGCCGCAGGCGGCTGGTTACGATCGCCATCGGGACGCCACGGCGATGCAACTCGGAGAGCACCTCCTCCGCGCCCGGATAGGGGCGTAGCGCCGTCTGCAGGAGCGCGTCCTGGTGGTCGCGGTAGGTGTCCAGCATCGCCCGCGTCTCCTCCGGCGTGCGGGCGAAGCGGGCGATCTGGTCCGCCAGCGGAGTGCCGAAGCCGCTCAGCCACTCCTCGTCCGGCGGGCACTCGCCCAGGTGCGTCCTCATGGTGTGGCGGTAGCACTGCATGATCAGCTCGGTGCTGTCCGCCAGGGTGCCGTCGAAGTCGTACAGGACCGCGCGTATCGGTGTCACGTCGTCGGATCGGGTTGCGTGGGGATGCCGAGCGCGTCCAGGATGGCGGGCGCCACGTCGGCGATGGTGCGGATGCGGCGGGCCAGCGCCTCGCGCCCCGGGCCGATCGCCAGCACGGGGACGGGGTTGAGCGTGTGGCCCTCGCGCACGTCTTCCACGTTGCCGTGGTCGCTGGAGATCACCAGCAGCGTTTCGGGGCCGAGCGCGCCGGCCAGGCCGCCCAGGAAGGCGTCCACCCGCTCCAGCGCGGCCACGGAGCCGTCCATCCCTCCGCGGTGCCCCTCGTGGTCCGTGTCGTAGTGCGCGTACAGCGTCACCTCCGCCCGGGCCACGATGGCGGCCAGGTTGCGCCCCGCCTGCTCCGCGCTCACCGGCGGCACCTCGGCCGTGCGCTGGCGCCAGCGGTCGTTGGTGATGGATGACGCGACCGCATGGCCCGCCACCAGCTGCTCCACGTCGCGCGTCAGGACGCCGGCGGAGATGGCGGCCAGCGGCGGCGCGGCCGGACGGCGGAAGATGCGCGGGTCCGCGTCGATCAGCGCGATGGGGTAGGCGTTGGCGAACGCGACCGTCCGCCCCGCGTCGCGCGCGCGGCGCAGGAGGTTCTCCGCCGCCAGCATCTCGCGCAATGCGGTGGGCACCCAGGGGCCGAAGTGCCGCCCGTACACCCGCGCCGCGTTGCGCCCGGTGAGGAGCGTCGTCTGGCCCGTTCCGCTCTGCGGCACCCCTTCCATCCCCAGCGTCGCGTCCGCCGCGGCCAGGACGGCGACGGCGGAGGCGATGCGGCCGCGCGGGTCCAGGTCCTCCTTCACGGGGAGGCGCCCGCCCAGCATCCCGCGGATGTTCGGCAGGGTGGCGGCCGCGAACGGGTTCACCGCCCGGTCCGCGGGTCCGATCCCCACGCCGTCCAGAAAGACGAGGATCGCGCGGCTTGGCGGCTGGAGGATGGCAGGGTCCATGGCGGGAATGTACGTGCACGGCGCGGTCCAGCAAACGGCGAAGGCCGCCGCTCCCCTGCGGGAACGGCGGCCTTCGACTGTTTTACACCGTCCGGCGGCTCAGCGAGCGCGCGGAATCACCAGCTTCTGGCCCGGCTGCAGGCGGCTGCTGCTGCGCATCCCGTTGGCCCGGCGGAGCTGCGACACCGTCATGTCGTTGCGGCGGGCGACCGTCCACAGGCTCTCGCCGCGGCGCACCGTGTGGGTGCGGGCCCGGCTGCCCGTGCGGGGGCGGCTGGCGCGGCGCGTCTCGGCGCGCTTGGCCTCGGCCCGGCGGATCTCGGCGCGGCGCGTCTCGGCTGCCTTCGCCTCGGCCAGGCGCACCACTTCGCGGGCTTCCGCCTCGACCTTCACCCGCTCGAACTGGGCGGCGAAGAGCTCGCCGCGGCCGCGGGGGACGCGGACCGGGAACAGCTTCTTCCCGGGAGGCGTCATCTTGCGGACCAGGTGCGGGTTGAGGCGCACGAGCTCCTTCTCCGTCGATCCGATCGCGGAGGCGACCGTCTCCAGCTCCACCCCGCCCGGCACGTCCACCGAGTCCACGCGCAGCGGCAGCCAGCGCTCCACGTTGCCCAGCCCGTGCTTGTGCGGCTCCTTGGCCACCAGCGCCGCGGCCACCATCTGCGGCACGTACTCGCGCGTCTCGCGCGGCAGCGCGTGGCGGATGCGCCAGAAGTCGCCGTCCTTACCCGTCGACCGCCCGGTCACCTTCTTCATCACCCGCTCCACCCGGCCCTGCCCGGTGTTGTACGCAGCGGCGGCCAGGTACCAGGCCCCGAACTGCGCGTGCAGGTCCGTCAGATACCGCAGGGCGGCGTCGGTGGAGCGCTCCGGATCGCGCCGCTCGTCGACGTACGAGTCCACGCGAAGGCCGTAGTCGCGCGCCGTCGGGGCCATGAACTGCCAGAGGCCCACCGCGCTCACCCGCGACTTGGCGTTGGTGTTGAACCCGCTTTCGATCATGGAGAGGTACAGCAGGTCCTCGGGCATGCCGCGCGCGCGGAGCTTGGCGCGGATCATCTCCTCGTAGCGGCCGGAGCGCTTGAGGTAGAGGGCCATCTCGTCCTGCTGGCTCCCCGTGAAGATGCCTACGAAGCGGAGCACGGAGGCGTTGCGGACGACCGGGATGTCGAAGCTCGCGGAGGGATCGGCTGCCTGGGCCTCGGCGGCGAACAGGCTCTTGCGGAGCGCCGTCGTATTCCGTGCATCCGGGCCGTCGGTGGCGAGCACGGCGGCGCCCATGACGCTGCCGAGCAGTACCGCGACCGGCCAAGCCGTCCTGAACTCCATGCATCCTCCTTGATGGGGGGTACCGCGGGTGGTGCGGGACTTCTGCAAGGCTCTGGAAACCGCGAGCGGCGAAGGTGGGAACCTGCCGGAGTCGCGTTCGCCGCCGCCGCTCCGTGGATCTAACATAGTACATCGCAACGAGTTATTCAACCCTGCTGATGAAGAGGGGAATGGGGAACAGGAAGGTGAACGGGGAAGGTGAACGGGAAGGGACCGGGTGCGGGTCGGCGCACGGGTGGGCTCCACGCCCCCCTTTTTTGTCATCCTGAGCGACGCGCTGCTCCGACCTCGACCGGTCCGCGAACTCTGGCGCGGAGCGAAGGATCTACTGCGCGCGGCGGGAGGCTCGTGGGCGCGCACCGGTCTCCTGCCTCGCCGGCTAGATCCTTCGGTCGCCGCCAGGGAGGCCGGAGCGCCCCGCCGGCTCCTGCGTGGGCGGCTCCCTCAGGATGACAAAAGGGGTGGGTGACGGCTGTTGCCACTCCCCACGTGCTATCCCCCGGTTCCTCGCTCTGCCCCAGTCCCCATTCCCCCTCACCCCGCCGGCCGCCGCCGCGATGCCAGCCGCACGATGGCGGCCATGGCGAGCCAGAAGAGGACGACTGAAAGGGGCCAGGCGAGGACGCGTGGGGCCACGATTCCGACGCCGGCGAGCACCAGCATCAGCACCGCGAGGGCGGTCACCCAGCCGATGTCTTC
>DASVVI010000597.1:0-4836 GCA_036386635.1 Longimicrobium sp. | reverse complement strand
GGGAGTTCTCCCCCTCACCCGCCCTGCGCCCCCGCAGGCGGGGGAGGGGGCCGGGGGGAGGGGGCGCTAACGAGACGGGGGTGAGGGCCCATTGCACGAACGCGAATACGTCCTGGGCACCGGCGACGACGAGCTGACGAGGCTCGGGTTCCAGCACGCGGTTTGGAGCGGGTACGCCGCGGAAGGGTGGGAGGCGGCCGGGTTCGGGCCGGGGCAGCGCATCCTTGACGTGGGATGCGGTCCCGGTTACGCGTCGTTCGACCTCGCGCGCCTCGTGGGGCCGGCAGGGCACGTGCACGGGATCGACCTTTCCGCGCGCTTCATCCGCCACCTGCAGGCGGAGATCGCCGCGCGCGGCATCCCCAACGTCACCGCGGAGGAGGGCGACCTCACCACGGCGCCGCTCCCGCCCGATCGGTTCGACGGGGCGTATGCGCGATGGGTGCTCTGCTTCGTCGCCGATCCGGAGGCGGCGGTGCGGGCGGTGGCGCGTGCGCTGCGGCCCGGCGGCGCCTTCGTGGTGCAGGACTACTCGCAGTACGATGCCGTCCAGATCGCCCCCGAGGACCCGGCGTTCGCGCGGATCTTCCCCGCGGTGGTGCGGGCGTGGCGGGAGCGCGGGGGCGACCCCAGCGTGGGTGCCGCGCTTCCCGCGATGATGGAGCGGTGCGGGCTGCAGGTCACGCAGATCCGCCCCATCCGCCGCATCGGGAGGCCGGGAACGGCGTTCTGGCAGTGGCCGCGCACCTTCTTCGACAATTTCCTGCCCACGCTGGTGGAGGCGGGGCTGCTGAGCGCGGGCGAGTTGGCGGAGTTCGATGCGAGGTGGAAGGAGTGGGAGAGCGTGCCGGGGGCCTTCTTCGCGTCGCCGCCGATGGTGGAGGTGGTGGGCGTAAAGCGTTGATGGCCCGGCTCCTGCAACGCGCCGCGCCCGATCGCGAACGGAACCCGCACGAGGAGGATGAACAGTGGCCAGTCTCTCGCGAAAGATTCTGTGGATGGTGGTCGGCACGGCGGCGTCGAAGGTGGTGAGGAGCCGCACCCGCAAGGCGATGCACACCGAGCACGGCGCCCCGCGCCTCCCGTACCGCGTACGCCGCCGCAGCGGCCTGGGCACCGCCATCGTCCTGGCCGCGGGCACCGGCGCACTGATGGCCCTCGCGGACGTGTTGAACGAGCAGGGCAAGGACGCCGCCCGCGCCCGCTGAGGCACCGGCAGCCGCCGCAAACGTCCCCCTCGCGGACTCGTCCCCCGGCACCCAGCCGGCGCCGCGAGTCCCCGCAGGGGGACTTTGTGCTTTTGTTGCCGCGAGTTCACTCGCCCCGATAACTTCCCCGCATGCGAATCGTCCTCCAGCGCGTGTCGCGCGCCCGCGTCACCGTCGAGGGGCGCACCACCGGCGAGATCGGCCGCGGCCTGTTCCTCCTCGCCGGCTTCACGGAGGGGGATGGGGAGGAGGCGCTCGCGTGGATGGCGGACAAGGTGGTCGGGCTGCGCATCTTTCCCGATGACGACGGGAAGATGAACCGCTCGCTGGAGGAGGCGGACGGCGCGCTGCTCGTGGTGTCGCAATTCACGCTTTACGGCGACGCGCGCAAGGGAAGGCGCCCGTCGTTCGTGGATGCCGCGCGCCCCGAGATCGCCATCCCGCTGTACGAGCGCTTCCTAGATCTGCTGCGCGCCACCGGCCGCCCGGTGCAGACGGGCGAGTTCGGCGCAATGATGGAGGTGGAGCTGGTCAACGACGGCCCCGTAACCCTGGTCCTGGAACGCTGATCCCGATGTCCGACTCGCCCCGCATCGTCCTCGCCTCCCAGTCCCCGCGCCGCGCCGAGCTGATCGGGCGGCTGGGGCTCGTCTTCGACACCATCCCCGCGGACCTGGACGAGAGCTACCGCGCCGGCGAGACACCCCCCGAGCACGCCGAGCGCCTGGCGCGCGACAAGGCCCAGCACGTCGCGGCATCCAACCCGGACGCGCTGGTGGTGGGCTCGGACACCATCGTGGTGGTCGATGGCGACGTGCTCGGCAAGCCGCGCGACACGGCACAGGCGGTGGAGATGCTGACGCGGCTCGCGGGGCGGGAGCACGAGGTGTGCACCGGGATCGCGGTGGTGCAGGGCGGACGCGTGGAGAGCGGGCTGGAGCGCGTGCGCGTCCGCTTTCGCGCGCTCGACCGCCGCGCCTGCGAGGAGTACGTCGCCACCGGCGAGCCCATGGACAAGGCCGGCGCCTATGGCATCCAGGGCTTCGGCAGCGCGCTGGTGGAGGGGATCGAGGGCGACTACTTCTCCGTGATGGGGCTCCCCGTGGTTCACATGCTGAAGCTGTTCGAGCGCTTCGGCTGGCGCTACGCCTTCGGCGAGCTGCGGCGCGGGTAGCGCGATGGAGCAGCTGGATGCATTCGTGGCACGCCTCGACGCGCTCTTTGCCGTCGATGAGGTGGAGCGCGATCCGGGCTTCTCCATCTTCGTGCCGATGGTGTACGACGCGGCCGGATTCGACTGGCGCCGCACCTTTGAGCCCGAGTTCGTGAGGCGGTTCAACGGGCTGATGCTGCGCGGCGGTCCGCGGGTGAACGCCGTCTTCTGCGCCGCGTTTCCATCGGCGGAAGTGCTGGATGAGTTCGTTCGCGCCGCCGCGCCGGGCGACCTCCTCTTCTGCCATCACCCCATCGACCTGCGCTCAGGCGATCCTCGCGGCGAGCCCGGCGCCGGCTTCGTCCCCATCGCGCCCGCCACGCTGCGGCGCCTGGCGGAGCGCGAGCTCTCGGTCTACGCCTGCCACGCGCCGATGGACACCGCGCGCGGCGAGGTCGGCACGACGGTCGCGATGGTGGAAGCGCTCGGCGCCACGCCCGAGGCCGAGTTCTACGCCTACGGCAACGGGTTTGCGGGTGTGGTCTGTGCCGCCGCCCCACGCTCCGCGGACGAGTGGGAGGCGGAGCTGCTGCGCACCTTCGGCGTGCCGTATCTGGACGTCGCCGGCCGCGCGGCGGGCGTCATCGAGCGCATCGCCATCGTCCCCGGCGGCGGCAACTCCGTCGATGCCATGCGCGAGGCGGAAGGATTGGGCGCGCAGGCGTACGTCACCGGCGAGATCCGCTCGTACGCGGACAACGACTACGGCCGCGAGAACCGCGCGGAGATCGACGCCTACCTGGCGAGCGGCGGGATGTGGCTCGCGGGCGTCTCGCACGTCGCATCGGAGGAGCTGGTGATGAAGCGGCAGATGGTTCCCTGGCTCGCGGCCCGCTGCGCGGTCGAGGCACACTTCATCGCGGAGCCGCGCGCGTGGCGCTGAGCTCGCCCGCGTGCCTGCGCGGCGGGGCAGGCCCGGAGCGCTTCCCGTGCCCCTGCTGCGGCCATCTCGTCTTCGGCGCCGCGCCGGGTTCGCACGAGATCTGCCCGGTCTGCTTCTGGGAGGACGACGACGCGCAGCTCCGCGAGTCCACGATGACGGGCGCCAACGCGGTCACCCTGGTGGAAGCGCAGCGCAACTTCGCGGAGCTCGGCGCGTGCGAGGCGCGCGTGGCCGCCTTCGTCCGCCCGCCGGCCGCGGACGAGCCGCGCGATCCGCTCTGGGGGCCCGTTGACCCGACCCCATCCTCCACCCGCGCATCCACATGATCCTGGCGATCGACGAAGGGACGACCGGCGTCACCTGTCTGGTGATCGACGTGGAGGGGCGGGTGAGGGGGCGGGGATACAGCGAGTTCGGCCAGCATTTTCCGCGGCCCGGATGGGTGGAGCACGACGCGGAGGAGATCTGGGAGACGACGCGCCGCGTGGCCGCCGCCGCCGTCGCGGATGCGGGGATCGCGATGGAGGGGCTCGCGGGGATCGGCATCACCAACCAGCGCGAGACGATCGTGCTCTGGGACCGCGCCACCGGCCGCCCCCTGCACCGCGCCCTCGTCTGGCAGGACGGCCGCACCGCAGACGTCTGCCGCGCCCTCAAGGATGCGGGCCACGAGGAGGACGTCCGCGCGCGCACCGGGCTGGTGATCGACCCGTACTTCAGCGGCACCAAGCTGTGGTGGCTGCTGGACAACGTCCCCGATGCGCGCAGGCGGGCGGAGGCGGGGGAGCTGGCGGCGGGGACCATCGACAGCTGGCTGGTGTGGAAGCTCACCGGCGGCAACCTGCACCTGACCGACCCGACCAACGCCTCGCGCACCCTCCTCTACTCGCTCGATGACGGCGCGTGGGACCCGGCGATGCTCGACCTGTTCGGCGTGCCGGCGGCGGTGCTCCCGCAGGTGCGCGCCTCCAGCGAGGTCTACGGCACCACCAGCGGCGAGGCGTTCGGCGGCGAGGTTCCCATCGCGGGGATCGCGGGAGACCAGCAGGCGGCGCTCTTTGGCCACGGCTGCTGGACGGCGGGGGAGGGGAAGAATACGTACGGCACGGGCGCCTTCCTCCTGGTGAACACCGGCGCCGAGCGCGTGGCGTCGAAGCACGGGATGCTCACCACCGCCGCCTGCGGTCCGCGCGGCGAGCGGGCGTTCGCGCTGGAGGGCTCCATCTTCATCGCGGGCGCCGCCGTGCAGTGGCTCCGCGACGGGCTCGGCATCGTGGAGCAGGCCGAGGAGACGGACGCGCTGGCCCGCTCGCTGGAGAGCAACGACGGCGTCTACTTCGTCCCGGCGTTCACGGGGCTGGGCGCGCCGCACTGGGAGCCGCGGGCGCGGGGCACGCTCTTCGGCCAGGGCTGTTACGAGCCGGGCTCTGCGAAGAACACGTACGGCACCGGCTCCTTCCTCCTGATGAACACGGGCGCCGAGCCGGTCGCGAGCCGCGCGGGACTCCTGACGACGGTCGCGTGGCAGTTGG
>DASVVI010000596.1:0-4412 GCA_036386635.1 Longimicrobium sp. | reverse complement strand
CCTGTCGAGCCCGGCCAAGTTCGCCATGGGGCTGTTCTTCGCCGGCCTGGGCTTCTTCATGATGATCTTCGCCGCCAACGCGGTGGTGTCCAGCGGCGGCCAGATCAAGGTGTCGCCCTGGTGGCTGGTGGGGAGCTACTTCTTCCAGACGGTGGGCGAGCTCTGCCTGAGCCCGGTGGGCCTGTCGTCGATGACGAAGCTGAGCCCCCGCAAGTACGTGGGCCAGATGATGGGGATCTGGTTCCTGGCCTCGGCGGTGGGCAACCTGATCGGCGGGCTGGTGGGCGGGCACGTGGACCCGGAGAAGCTGGAGCAGATGCCGCAGCTCTTCACCACCACCACCGCCTCGCTGATGATCGCGGCCGTGGTGCTCGGCCTCCTCGCCATCCCCATCCGACGCATGATGGCGACGGCACCCGGCGGGGAACGCGCCGCGGGCGTGCACTGACGCGCGTCGCGGCGGGATGAAGCGCGAACGGGGCCCCCTCACCGCGGGCCCCGTTCGCCGTTCATGGGGAACGCGCGCCGCGCAGCCGTTTACAGGAGGCGAAGCGGCGGACCTCCCGCCCGCGGCACGATGAACGGAACAAGCATGTTGAGCGACGAGCAGATCGGCGAAAAGATCCGGGCGCTGGAGCTGGAGGAGGACTACATCCGCGAGCTCCTGGCCTCGCTTGGCTTCGACCCCGCGGACGGCTTTACCAGCGCCTCCATCGCGGCGCTGGAGCACGCGACGATGGACGAGCGGCGGAGGGCGGCGCTGCGGACGCTGGCGCTGGCGAAGGACTGAACTGCGGGGAATGGGGAATGAAGAAATGGGGAATGGTAACCCCAAACAGCCCCAACCGCCTGAGGCTGTCCCCAACCTCTCCCTGATCCCCTGCAGTTCCCGATTCCCCATTCCCCATTCCCCCGATGTTCCACCTCGACCCCTCCGACCCCACCCCCATCGAGGCCCAGCTCGTCCGCACCGTGCGCTCGGCGCTGGGGGCGGGGCTGCTGGAGCCGGGCGAGCGCATGCCGACCGTGCGGCAGCTCGCGGTGGAGCTACGCGTGGGGGCCAACGCGGTGGCGCGCGCGTACGAGGAGCTGGAGCGGCAGGGGGTGCTCGAAACGAAGCAGGGGGTCGGGACCGTAGTGCGGTTGTCCCCGAGCGCCATCGAGCACGAGGAGCTGCTCGCCGAACTCTCCGCGCTGGAGGACACCTTCCTCCGGCAGGCGAGCGAGCTGGGGTTTTCGCTGGACGAGGTCATCATCCACCTGGACAGCCGCCGCCCGCGGTAAAAGGCACACATGCCAGGCAACAACATGGTTCCGTCGAAGGGCAACATGATCGCGCCGCAGAGCAACGCGCCGCGTCCCAACTTCATCTCGGCCCTCGCGTTCGGCGTCCCCACCGTGGCCGGCGCCATGACGGCGGCGGCGGTGAACACGCCGCTGGCGGCGGTGGTGGGGCTGGGCCTCGGCATCGTGGCCGCGCTCTCGCCCAAGATCGCGCAGCACTGGGAGCGCGCCGTGGTGCTGCGCTTCGGGCGCTATGCGGGGCTGCGCGGGCCCGGGCCCTTTTTCGTGATCCCCTTCGTGGACAGCATCTCCGCCTGGGTGGACCAGCGCACCGTCACCACCGCCTTCACCGCCGAGGAAACGCTCACCTCGGACACGGTGCCGGTGAACGTGGACGCCGTGCTCTTCTGGACCGTGTACGATCCTGAGAAGGCCGCCCTCGAGGTGCAGGACTACACCGCCGCCATCAGCTGGGCGTCGCAGACGGCGCTACGCGACATCATCGGCCGCACCTCGCTCTCCGAGCTGCTGCGCGGCCGCGTGCGCATCGAAAAGGAGCTGCAGGCGCTGATCGACGAGCGCACCACCCCCTGGGGCGTCACGGTGCACTCGGTGGAGATGCGCGACGTGGTGATCCCCGCCGCCCTGCAGGACGCCATGTCGCGCGAGGCGCAGGCGTCGCGCGAGAAGTCGGCGCGCATCATCCTGGGCGAGGCGGAGGTGGCGATCGCGGAGCTGTTCGAGCAGGCCGCCGAGCGCTACCGCGACAACCCCACCGCGCTCCAGCTCCGCCAGATGAACATCCTGTACGAGGCGCTGAAGCAAAAGGGCGGGATGATGGTGATACCCAGCACCATCGTGGAGTCGATGGGACCGGCCGGCGTGATGGGCACCGCCGCGCTCGCCGCCCAGGCGCAGCAGCAGCAGGACGCCGGGAATGCCGCCGAGCTCCCGGCCGCCCCTGCGCTTCCCAACCTCCCGCCCGCCGCGGACCTGCGGGTGTTCGGGGGGTAGGGGGGCCCTCACCCCCAGCGTCGCTCCGCGACGCATCCCCCTCCCCCAAAACTGCCTGGGGGAGGGGGTTTTTGTTTGGTCCTAAGCCGCGGACGTCTCGTAGGGGCGCGATTTATCGCGCCCACCCTTTCCGCGCCTCGATCGTTGCGCCACACACGGATGCGGTAGGGGCAGACCTGCGTGTCTGCCCACCCCCTGCCTCGCCTCAACCTTTGCCATCCGGCACCGCGACCCGCGCCGGCACCGGCACCCGCACCGGGGACCCGAAATCGGTAGGGACAGCCCCACGTGGCTGCCCGTGCTCTTCCCGGCGCCGAAACCGGCGGCGTCACGCCTCCCGTCCGCCGAGCACCTGATGACCCGGGTGCAACATCTAGCGTCACATGAGGACCCCGATGAAGATCACCCCGGCGCCAGCCACGACCCACCACGCCGTGAATCGGCGCAGCCTGGCACCTTGCGGGGTGAAAAGCGACGGGCGAAAGAAATCGAGCGCCATCCAGAACAGCGCTTCTATCACCCGCCGCTCCCCTTGGATTCCAGGTACTCGCTCGCGCAACGACGGATCAGCGCCTCCGCCTCGGGAAGCGGGAGATAGCTGGCTGCGCGCGGGCCGCCGGGGCACGGGCCCGTCCGGTAGAACCCGTGCTCCTCGCTCTGGATGCCGGCGGGATCGAGCGCTGGGTCCTCCGAGACCGCGAACTCCCAGCTCTCGTTGCGCGCGCGGAAGTACAAGGCATGACCATCCACCGTCCCCTCTGCCTGGACGGGAGCGGCGGTGGTGGTGAAGCGGAAGGTGAGCGGCAGCGTCATCGCGTGCCTCGTTCGAACGTGCGCGGAGCTACGATCCCGCGCTCTCGCGCTTCCACATCAGGAGCGCGAGCCAGAAGACGAAGGCCTGCACGGACATCGGCCAATCCGTCGGGAGCTCGATCAGGACGCGGCGCGTAAAGGTACCGGCCGGCGCGACCCGCCCCACCTGCTGCTCGCCCTCGAACAGCCCGAAGCGCCGCGCCCACATCGACTCCTTGCGCAGCGTGAACGCCCGCTTCCCGACCTCCAGCTCGAAGCGGTCGCTGAACACGCTGGGCTTGATGGCGCGCGCCAGCGTGCTCCCCTTCCACTCCAGGATGAACGCGCCGCTCATCATCCCCTCGCGGTAGAGCCGAAAAGTCCCGCCGTCGATCAGCACGTCGGCCTTCTCCCGCCACGATGACGCGTCCAGATCGGCGATCAGGCGGCCGTCCTGTTGAAGGTGGAAGCCGCTAGAAAAGATCCCTTTAGGAACTGCTTCGATCACGAGCGCCTCCTGGCCGGGTGAACTGACTGCCGGGATGCGCCGGCACAGCATGGGCTACGGATGCTAGAGGACATGGTTTCGGCGGAACGTCCTCGTCATTGCGCCGATTGGGTCTCGATCCTCGTGTCCGCGCCGGCCGGCGTGCGCAGCGCCGCGGGCGTGTCGAGGCGGAAAACCTCCACCGTCCGGGGCGTGCCGTCGGCGCGGGCGGTCTGGTGAGGGCCGACGTAGGTGAAGCCGAGTCCGCGCGCCACCTGGGCGCTCGCGTGGTTCTCCGTGTCGCACCAGATCTCGGCGCGCTGCACGGCGTGCGCATCGAAGGCATGGCGGGCGAGGGCGGCCGCCGCGGCGCTCGCCACCTTGCGGCGAAGCCAGGAGGAGCGCACCCAATAACCCACCTCCAGTGCCCCCGGACCGGGATACGGGTGAAGGCTCGCGCCCCCCAGCAGCAGCCCCGTATCCGCGTGGAGCACGGCGTAGCGCCAGCGGCTCCCGTCCTCGAAATCCTGCGCGTACCGGGACAGCCGCGCCGCCAGCACGTCGAGCGGGGTCGGCTCTTCAGGCGCCCAGGACATCCAGGGGCGGAGCGCATCCAGGCTCTCGTCGATGGCCGCGCGCAGGGCCGGCGCGTCACTCGCGCGCCACGGTCGCAGCAGGAGGGGCGGAGGGGTCGTCATCGGCTGGTGAGCGGCTCCAGAAGGGGTGGGTCTCACGCGGAGGCGCGGAGACACGGAGAGAACTTTGCGTGGTATTCAGGTCGTCGCGTTCATTCGCGGAGCCACTTCAGCATGGCGGGATACGGCGGAAGCCCCTG